>SKOX01000307.1 GCA_007119835.1 Paracoccaceae bacterium | reverse complement strand
GCCACTGCACGAAAGACCCGAATCCGGCCTGCCGCAGCGCCTCAGCGCGGGATGAGAGCCCAGTAGTCGAGATCGAGCAGGACATGCGGCAGGTACTTGCCGTCCTCGCCGCGCAGGTCGAAGCCGTGCTCGCCCGCCTTGACCGCGACGAGGCGCAGCCTCAGCGCGCCCACGTCCGGGCGCCCCGTCTCCGCCTTGTCGAGCACCTCGGACCACGCCTCGACCGTGTCGCCCGCGAAGCACGGATTGGCATGCGCCCCCGCGTTCAGCGCGACGATCATCTGCGCGTTGGCGAGCCCCGAGAACGACATCGCCCGCGCGAGGCTGATGACATGCCCGCCGTAGATGAGCAGCCGCCCGTCCGGCCGCGCGGTGCGGTCGAAATGCACCCGCGACGTGTTCTGCCACAGGCGGGTGATCGCCATGTGCTCGGCTTCCTCGACGCTCGCCCGCTCGCCGTGCGCGATCCGCTCGCCGACCCGATAATCGCCCCAGCGATGCGGCTCACCCGCCAGCCCGAAGTCGTAGCGCGAGAAGTCGAGGCCCTCCGGCACGACGAGATCCTCGGCCGCGACGGCCTTCGCCAGCGTCGGCACCACCGGCGCGGCCACCGCCGCCTCGGGGTCGCGCTTGCGCACCATCACCCAGCGCACGTAGCTCAGCACCGCCTCGCCGTCGTCGCGGCGCCCCGTGGTCCGGACCCAGACGACGCCCGACTTGCGGTTGGAATTCTCCTTCAGCCCGATCACCTCGGAGGTCGCGGTCAGCGTCTCGCCCGCGTAGACCGGCCGCAGGAACCGCCCCTCGGCATACCCGAGATTGGCGATCGCGTTCAACGACACGTCCGGCACGGTCTTGCCGAAGACGATGTGGAAGGCGGCGAGGTCCTCGAGCGGGCTCGCCTCCAGCCCGCAGGCCCGGGCGAAGGCGTCGGAGGAATAGATCGCGAACCGCGTCGGATAGATCGCGGTGTAGACGGCCCGGTCGCCCGCCGTCACCGTCCGCGGCACCGCATGGGTCAGGACCTGGCCGACCGCGTAGTCCTCGAAGAAGTTGCCCGGCCGGGTCTTCGCCCTGGCCTTGCCGCCGGTTTCGCCGCCGTCCGACATCCTCTAGAGCTCCCCGAGCTTCAGGTCCGCGTGGTACGCGCCCTCGACCTCCTTCACCACCGCCTGCCCGCAGCGCATCGTGCCGTCGGCGGGATCCGCTGCATAGACCGGGTTGCCGTAGAGCTGCCAGCCCTGCGACAGCGCCTCGGTCACCCGGTGGCAGAAGGCGGCGGACTCGTCGCCGGTCAGAAAGCGGTATGCCAGCATCTTCCTCATCTCGGGAACGGCCAGACGCCCAGCCAGGTGTGAATCGCCGCCGTCACCGCAAACAGCGTCAGCCCGATCGCGAGCAGCCGCAGGTCGCCGGTGATCGGCCCCGGCTCCGGCCGCTTCCACGGCCCTTCCTGCGCGTTGATGATCGCCATGTGCATGTTCGCCCATCCCGCGAGGCCGAGGAACAGGATGAGCGCCGCGAGATGCCCGGTCACCAGCACATGCGCGAAGGCCCAGACCGTCACGCCGAGCAGCATCGGATGCCGGAACCAGCTGCGCGAGCGCCCCTTGGAGTGGCCCATGCCGATCAGCATGAACGCCGCGAGCATCAGGAGGTTGTTGACGTGGACCGTCCAGGGCGGCGGCACGAACACCCACACGTAATCCGCCTGCCGGTAGCCGATCACCATCAGCACGATGGCGAACGTCAGGATGGCGCCGAAGACGCCGCGCGCCGGCCCGTCGCCGAGCCGCTCCGCGAGGGCGACGCGCTTGTCGGGAAAGGCGCGCTTGAACAGATGCGCGCCGGTGAAGATCAGAAGGCCAAGTATCAGCAGTGCCACAGCCGCATCTCCCTCAATCGGCCTCGAGCGCCGCGATGACCTCGGCCCGGGCGATCAGCTTGCGCGCCGTCTCGACGTGCAGGTTCTCGACGATCCGCCCGTCGAGCACCGCCACTCCCTCGCCGCGCGCCTGCGCCGCCTCGAAGGCCTCGACCTCGGCGCGCGCCCGCTCGACCTCGGCCTCAGACGGCGCGAAGACCTCGTTGGCGACCGGGATCTGCGCGGGGTGGATCAGCGTCTTGCCGTCGAAGCCGAATTCGCGGCCCTGCCGGCACTCGGTCCGCAGTCCCTCCTCGTCGCGGAAGGCGTTGAAGACGCCGTCGACGCAGACGAGCCCGCAGGCCCGCGCCGCCATCAGGCAGAGCGACAGCCCGGCCTGGATCGGCGCCCGGCCCGGCACGTGCGCCGCGCCCATCTCCTTGACGAGGTCGTTGGTCCCGAGCACGAACCCAGCGAGACGCGGGTGCGACGCCGCGACGACGGCTGCGTTCAGCGCGCCGAGCGGCGTCTCCATCATCGCCCAGATCGCGGTCCGGTCGGGCGCGGCGAGCATCCGCTCGGCGACGTCGGTGACGTCGCCCGGCACCGAGACCTTCGGGATCAGGATCGCGTCCGGCCCCGCCGCCGCCGCGGCGGCGAGGTCCGCCTCGCCCCATTCGGTCGCGAGCGCGTTGATCCGCACGATCAGCTTGCGCCGCCCGTAGCCGCCCGCGCGCACCGCCTCGCACACCAGGTCGCGCGCCCGCGGCTTCTCGTCGGGCGCCACCGCGTCCTCGAGGTCGAGGATCAGCGCGTCGGCGGCCAGCGTCTTCGCCTTCTCCAGCGCCCGCGGGTTCGAGCCGGGCATGTAGAGGACGGAGCGGTAGGGATGGCTGAGCTGTTCCATGGCGCCCTTAGAACTTGTGCGTTGCAGCGAAGTCAAGAGGCGCGGGCGGCCAGTTGCGCCGCCCGCCGCCAGGCCGTCCGCGGGCGATTAACCGCAATGAAGCACGCCCGCGCGCAGTATCTCCGGCAGCGGGCGACGCGGGAAAGCCGAAGCGCGGCGACGCCGGTTCGCAGCCCGGGGCGCGCCGGCGTCGGGAAAGCCCGAGCCGGAAAGCTCCAGCCGGAAAGGACAGCCATGTCGATCTTCGCCCTCCTGGCCCGCCTCGGCGCCGCAGCCGGCCTCCTCCTCGCCACCGCCGCCCACGCCGCGGCCGAAGCCCAGGCCCGCGCCTGCGCCGACCGCGCCAGCATCATCGAGCGGCTCGAGACGCAGTTCGGCGAGGTCCGCCAGGCGATGGGGCTCAACCGCGCCAACGCCGTGGTCGAGGTGTTCGCCTCGGCCGAGACCGGCACCTGGACGATCCTCGTGACGACCCCGAACGGCATGAGCTGCCTGATCGCGACGGGCGAGCTCTGGGAGAGCCAGACCGGCCCCCTCCGCCGTCCCGAGCAGGACGCCTGACCCTTCAGGTGAGCGCGTCCCAGATCAGCTTGCCGCCTGTCGCCGTCAGCAGCGCATAGGTCAGCGCGAAGAAGGCCCGCTCCGGGATCTTCCGGTGCGCCCAGACCCCGGCCATGACGCCGAGCACCGCCACCGGCGCGAGGATGACGTTGGCGAGCACCGTCTCGGCGGTGAACAGGCCGAGGCCGACGTAGGCCGGGAACTTGATCAGGTTGACCCACCAGAAGACCACGACGGTCGTGGCCTGGTAGGCGGTCTTCTCCAGACCGCTGCCGAGGAGGTAGATCGCGGCCGGCGGACCGCCGGCGTGGCTCACGAAGCTGGTGAAGCCGCAGGCGCTCCCCCAGGCGAGGCCTGCCCGCGGCCCCGCCGGCGGCAGGACGAAGAGGCCGCGCGCACGCGCGATCTGGAAGGCGACGAAGCCGATCGCGATGGTCCCGAGCAGGAGCCGCAAGGCATCCGCGCTCACCGCGTGGAAGAACGCCGCGCCCGCCACGACGCCGGGGATCGCGCCCAGCATCAGCGCCCGGGCATGCTCGCCGCTCCAGCGGCGCCAGTAGGACCTGAGGCCCGTGACGTCCATCAGCATCAAGAGCGGCAGCATCAGCGCCACCGCCAGCGCGGGATCGAGCACGAGCGCGAGCAGCGGCGCGGCCGCGAAGGCCGCCCCCGAGCCGAAGCCGCCCTTCGAGACGGCGGCGAACAGCACCGCCGGCACCGCGACGGCGAAAAAGGCAGCGTCGAGCGTCATCCTGCCTCCCAGGCCTCCGGCTCGCGCGCCGGCCCACCGCGCCGCCCCCACGCCGACGCGCGGCGAGAGACGGGCGCGGGACCGGGCATAACGTCTTGCGCCGCGGCGTGCCGGGCGGTAGCCAGAGCGCGTTTCGAACCTCAAGGGGAGACGTGGGTCAATGGCAAGGCCGAAGATCGCATTGATCGGCGCGGGTCAGATCGGGGGCACGCTCGCCCACCTCGCCGCACTGAAGGAGCTCGGCGACGTCGTGCTCTTCGACATCGCCGAGGGCACGCCGCAGGGCAAGGCGCTCGACATCGCCGAGTCGGCCCCCGTCGACGGCTTCGACGCCGTGCTGAAGGGCACCAACGACTACGCCGACATCGCCGGCGCCTCGGTCTGCATCGTCACCGCCGGCGTGGCACGCAAGCCGGGCATGAGCCGCGACGACCTGCTCGGCATCAATCTCAAGGTGATGAAGTCCGTGGGCGAGGGCATCGCCCAGCACGCGCCCGACGCCTTCGTCATCTGCATCACCAACCCGCTCGACGCCATGGTCTGGGCGCTGCGCGAATTCTCCGGCCTGCCGCACGAGAAGGTCTGCGGCATGGCGGGCGTGCTCGATTCGGCCCGCTTCCGCCACTTCCTCGCCGACGAGTTCAAGGTCTCGGTCAAGGACGTCACCGCCTTCGTCCTCGGCGGCCACGGCGACACCATGGTGCCGCTCACCCGCTACTCCACGGTCGCCGGCATCCCGCTCCCCGACCTCGTCGCGATGGGCTGGACGAGCCAGGAGAAGCTCGACGCCATCGTGCAGCGCACCCGCGACGGCGGCGCCGAGATCGTCGGCCTGCTGAAGACCGGCTC
>SKOX01000252.1 GCA_007119835.1 Paracoccaceae bacterium | reverse complement strand
GCCTCGACCGCCCAGGCCGCGATCAGCATGCCCTCGAGCATGAGGTGCGGCGTGCGCTCGAGGCACCAGCGGTCCTTGAAGGTGCCGGGCTCGCCCTCGTCGCCGTTGACCGCGAGGTAGCGCGGCCCCGGCGCGGCCCGCACGAAGCTCCACTTCCTGCCCGAGGGAAAGCCCGCGCCGCCAAGCCCGCGCAGGCCCGACGCCAGCACCGCGTCCTGCACCTCGTCGACGCTCCGCTCGCCCGCGCGCAGCCGCGCGAGCACGCCGTAGCCGCCGCCGGCGCGATACGCGTCGAGGTCCTCGTAATCCGGGATCGTCGGCCGCGTCGCACCCGCCGCGACGGCGGCGGCGACCCGCTCGGGCGTCGCGCGGTCCACGTGGTTGTGCCCCACCGCCGCGATCGGCGCCGTGTCGCAGCGCCCCATGCAGGGCGCGTGGACCACCCGGACCTCGGCGGGATCGAGGCCCGCCTTCAGCGCCTCGTGCAGCGCCGCGGCGCCGGCGAGCTCGCACGAGAGCGAATCGCAGACCCGGATGGTCAGGGCCGGCGGCGGGCTCTCGCCCTCCTTCACCACGTCGAAGTGGTGGTAGAAGGCCGCCACCTCCCAGACCTCGGCCTGGGCCATGCGCATCTCCTCGGCGAGCGCCCTCAGATGTGCCGCCGACAGGTGGCCGTAGCGGTCCTGGATGAGGTGCAGATGCTCGATCAGAAGGTCGCGCCGCCGCGGCCGGTCGCCGAGAAGCGCCTGCACCTCATCGAGCGCCGTCTCGTCGAGCTGCCGGCCCTTCGGCGTCGGCCGCCCCTTGCCGCGCCCCGACTTCCAGACGCCCTTGCGCTCGTCCAACCCCATGATCTCCTCCCCAAGCGCTTGCTCTTGCCGGTCCCCTGCGGCCATCCTACGCTCACCGCGCGGGGCGCCACCACCCGCGAAGCGACGTCGAGGCCATCCTTCGCACGCAGGCCTGCCCGGCGCCGACCTAGCCTTTCGTCGGTGTCGAAGCTCCGGTGCCAGCCGGTTACCCCTCGGGACGGGAACCGACGCGCCGCCCGCGCCCTTTTGTCCCTTCACCCCGGCGCCTGGCGTGCCTTGAAAGGGCAGCCGCGGCCGGCGGACCGCACCGACCGACGCACATGAGAGGAGAAGCCCATGCAGACCGTGTCCGAGAACCGCGCCTTCGGCGGCGTACAGGGCGTCTACAGCCACGCGAGCGATGTCTGCGGCTGCGACATGACCTTCGCCGTCTACATGCCGCCCCAGGCCGAGGAGGGGCCGGTGCCGGTCCTGTGGTATCTCTCCGGCCTCACCTGCACCCACGAGAACGCGATGACCAAGGCAGGCGCGCAGGCCTACGCGGCGCGCGAGGGGCTGGCCGTCGTCTTTCCCGACACTTCGCCGCGCGGCGAGGGCATTGCCGACGACGACGCCTACGACCTCGGCAAGGGCGCGGGCTTCTACGTGGACGCGACCGAAGAGCCGTGGGCGCCGAACTTCCGCATGTGGTCCTACATCACCGAGGAGCTGCCGAAGCTCGTCTTCCGCAACTTCCAGCTCGAGGAGGGCGCGCAGGGCATCACCGGCCACTCCATGGGCGGCCACGGCGCGCTCACCATCGCGATGACCGATCCCGACCGCTTCCGCTCGCTTTCCGCCTTCGCGCCCATCGCCAATCCGACGAAGAGCGACTGGGGCCGCAAGCAGCTCTCGGCCTACCTCGGCGCCGAAGAGGCGACGTGGGCGGCGCACGATGCGAGCCTGCTGCTCCGCGAGAACGGCTGGAAGGGCCATCTCCTGATCGACCAGGGGGCGAGCGACCAGTTCCTGGACCTCCTGAAGCCCGAGGCGCTCGCGGCGGCCATCGCCGAGCGCCGGCAGCCCGCCACCTTCCGGATGCAGAAGGGCTACGATCACTCCTACTACTTCGTGGCGAGCTTCATGGAAGAGCACATCGCCTTCCACGCCGAAGCGCTCTACGGCTGACCAGGGCCTGCCTCTTCCCCAAGGCCAGCCCGACCAGGTCTACAGCCGGCTGAAGAGTCTGGTCGTCTGCAGGAAGGCGAACGGCGCATAGGCAGCTTCTATCGCTCGGAAGGAGATGGAGGCGCCCGTCGACGTCACCCATTGCGCGGACACGGCACTGCTGCTGCGTTGCTTCGAGGCGCAGTGCCGCGTCCCGCAGACCCCGTCTGCATCATCCTTCGCTGCCGCCTTCGGCCGGCGCTTTCGCCGCCGCTCGTAGATCTTCTGCCACGTCAAGCTGCGGGATGGCGTCGCGAGGATGCGGGGCGACAACCCTCTGGACCACCTCACGCCGTTGATCGCATCACGTTGCGGCCGCGGGAACAGGTGCGGGCGCGCCAGCAGCCGCGTTCTGTCCGCCACGCGTCCCATGGTAACAAGAGGCACCAGTGGAGGCGCGCCTGATGCGCGCGTGACGCTGGATCGTCAGATTCTAGTCAAGCGTAGTCGACATCGCGAGCAGGTCATGCGCCGCGCCGGTGTCTCCATTCCTCTGCGCTAAGCAAGCTCGACCCTGCTTCGCCAAACGGGGAAGCTCAATGGTCCCTCGGTGCCTCATCGGACGCCCATCAAGCCCGCGGGGCGTTCGCCGGTTGGCTCCCCTCGCCGTGCGCCCGCACCGGTCAGCGCCAGGAGCGCAGTCACCTCGGTGACCACTCCTCGCATCCCATTCCGACATCCCGCGAACGAACGAGCGGGAGCAACCTTCACTGCTACAAGACGGTGAGACATGTCCAGACACAAGCTGCCGCCCACGATTTCGAACATCTCCGTTACCCCAGCCTCGGGACCGGGAGGAACGATCTTCGCGGCCTCGGTGACGGCGAGCGGCCATCCGCCGCTCAGGATCGAATACCAGTGGCTCCTCGATGGTATGCCGATCGACGGCGCGACCGGATCCAGCCACATCGCCTCGGACGCCGGGGAGCTCAGCGTCCGGGTCACCGCAACCAATCGGGAAGGCTCCGACGTTCGGGTGAGCGCGGTGGTTCTGGTCACGCCAGCCCTCGCCGTGCCGGTGGTGACCGAGGCAAGCGTGCGGCCGCTTGAGGGAAACGTCGGCGATACCTTCACCGCGATCGCGGCCGCGACCGGCGTTCCGGTACCCGCGGTGTCATATCAGTGGTTGCGCGACGGCCTTGTGATCCATGGGGCGACGGCTGCAACATATGATGCCACTGCGGAGGGTGCGATCTCCGTCCGCGTCACCGCCAGCAATTCGGAGGGGTCTGACAGCGTCGACAGCGCACCTGCGATCGTCGGAGCCGCACTCGCGCCTCCTGCCATCGAAGATGTGCTGATCCGCCCCGCCTCCGGCCGCGTCGGCGATACCTTCAGCGCGACGGCGCAGGTTACCGGAAGCCCGCAACCCGACCTGGCCTTCCAGTGGCTGCTCGACGGGGTCCTCACGCTGGGCGAGACCGGTACAACCTGTACCGCGACGTCCCCGGGCGTGCTCACGGTCCGGGTGATCGCGACGAACACGGAAGGCTCTGCGACGCGCGAGAGTGCGCCTGTGCCGGTCGACCCGGCGCTCGGCCTGCCACCCGAGGTGCGCGAGGTCGCCGTCTTGCCCGCCTTCGGACGGGTCGGCGACACGTTCAGCGCCGAGGCGCTCGTGACCGGGGATCCCGCTCCGACGCTCGCGTATCAGTGGCTGATCGACGGCACGGAAATCGCGGGCGCCACGGGCGAGACCCATGCGCCGCTCTCCACAGGCCAACTTGCGGTGCGCGTGACGGCCAGCAACGAGCTTGGCTCTGCCTCCGCGAGCAGCGATGGTGTCGTCGTCGAGGCCGCTCTGGCGCCGCCGGTGGTCACCTCGGCCGATATCCTGCCCACAAGCGGCCGGGCCGGCGAACCGTTCACGATCGTCGCCTCCGTCACCGGAAATCCCGCGCCTGAGCTGACCTACCAGTGGCGGCTCGACGGGGAACCGGTTCCGGGCGCATCCGGGCCGACGTATGTGGCAGAGGCACCGGGAATGCTCGACGCCCGTGTCACCGCCTCGAATGCCGAAGGCGTCGACAGCATCGAGACCGCCGCCGTTCGCGTCGAACCCGCCCTGGAGGCGCCCCAGGTCAGGGAGGTCGCGATCTCGCCCGCCGCCGGCCGGGTCGGCGATACCTTCGGCGCGATCGCCACGGCCAGCGGCAACCCGGAGCCGACGCTTGCCTATCAGTGGAAGCTCGATGGGCTGGCAATCGACGGGGCGACCGGCTTGACGTTCACGCCCGAAACCGAGGGGGCCCTGTCGCTTCGCGTGACGGCGAGCAACTCCCAGGGATCTGCCACGGCGCTGAGCGAGAGCATCGCGATCGAGCCGGCGCTGGCCGCCCCCAGCGTCAAATCCGCCGACATTCTGCCAAGCGCCGGCCGTGTGGGCGACACGTTTACCGTTCACGCCAAGGTCTGCGGCAACCCCGTGCCGGACGTCACCTATGAATGGATGCTGGACGGCAGTGTCATCGAAGGCGTGACCGGCACGAGCTACATGGCCTCGCAGGAAGGCACGCTGTTTGTTCGCGTCATCGCGAGGAACTCCGAGGGCGAGGATCAGCGCGAGAGCGGCGCGGTCGACATCGAACCCGCCTTAGCCGCGCCAGCCATCTCGAATGTGACGATCCTGCCTGCGGGCGGGCAGATCGGCGACACCTTCCTTGTCTCGGCGACTGTCGACGGCAATCCGAGGCCGTCGCTGAGTTTCCAGTGGAGCATTGATGGGGCGATCGTGGAAGGGGCGACCGACGAAGAGTTCGTCCCGACGAGGGCGGGCGCCTTGACCGTTCTGGTGACGGCGAGCAGCACGGCAGGCATCGATACGCTTGTCAGTGCCGCGGTGACTGTCACGGGAGAAGTTTCGCCTGCGGTGTTCGAGCCTGGAGTCTTCGAAGCAGGCGTTTTCGCTTGATGTC
>SKOX01000052.1 GCA_007119835.1 Paracoccaceae bacterium | reverse complement strand
GAGGACATCGATTTCGTGCAGCTGATCGCCGACGCCGACCCGGCCGCGGGCGAGACCGTCTTCCGGCGCTGCTCGGCCTGCCACGTGATGGAGGCGGGCGAGAATCGCGCAGGCCCCTACCTCTACGCCGTCGTCGGCCGGGACATCGCTGCCCCGGATGTCGGCTTCAGCTACTCGGCCGCCCTCACGGGCATCGAGGGGGTGTGGGACTACGAGGCGCTCTACGGCTTCCTGCTCAATCCCCGCCAGTGGGCGCCGGGCACGACGATGAACTTCGCCCGGCTGGCGAGCCAGGCCGACCGGGCCAACGTGATCGCCTATCTCGAGGAGTTCGGCGGCGGCCTCTGAGGCCGCTTCGCTCCGGACGAAGAAGCGTGAGCCGGCGTCTGGCAGCGGACGCCGGTTTTTTCGTCACTGCCCGGCGCCGTGCCGCGCATCACGAAAAGATCAGACCATCGGCCTATCCGCGACACGATCGAAGCTTTACGAAGCTTGTCAGCGAATTACTGTGTCCGAACGGACGAGTTGCCACAGAGGAGGCTGCCGCCATGGATCGGGTTCCCGCCGCCACTCCTCCCCGCGTCGCGCCCAGAGGCGCGCATCCACACATCGCGCCCAGAGGCGCGTATCCCTACATCGCGCCCGGCGACGCGCCTTCCCGCGCCGCCTCCGCCAACCGGCGCCCCCTCGCGGCCGCCGCGGCGGCCGGCCTGCTCGGCCTCGCCGCCTTCCTCGCGGCGAGTGCGGCCTTCGCCATCGATCCCGCCCTGCCCGACGCGGAGGTCGAGGAGGAGGTCATCGTACGGCACGGCGTCTCCGCCTTCGGCGACCTGAAATACCCGGCCGACTTCCCGCATTTCGACTACGTCAATCCGGACGCGCCGCAGGGCGGGACCATGAGCTTCCTGCCGACCGGCGGGCTCAACACCTTCGACACGTTCAACCCGTGGATCCTGCAGGGCAACCCGGCGCAGGGGCTCGGCCTCATCCACGACAGCCTGATGGTCTCCTCCGCCGACGAGCCGGATTCGATGTACGGCCTGATCGCCGAGTCGATCGAGTACCCGCAGGACCGCGCTTGGGTGATCTTCAACATGCGGCCCGAGGCGCGCTTCTCCGACGGCGAGCCGATCACCGCCGAGGACGTCGTCTTCACCTACGAGGCGCTGCTCGAGAAGGGGCGGCCGACCTACCGCATCTCCTTCCGCGACATCGAGAGCGTCGAGGCGCTCGACACCCACCGGGTGCGCTTCAACTTCCGCGAGGACGCCGAGACGCGCGACCTGCCGATGCTCGCCGCCGGCCTGTCGATCCTGCCGAAGCACTACTACGAGGAGGTCGACTTCACCCGGACGACCATGACGCCGCCGGTGAGTTCGGGGCAGTTCCGGGTCGTCGACGCGAGCCCGGGGCGGGTGATCCACTATTGCAAGGATCCCGACTACTGGGGCGCCGACCTGCCGGTGAATGTCGGGGCGAACAACTTCGACTGCTACCGCTACGAGTATTTTGCCGACCGCACCGCGGCCTTCCAGGCCTTCCAGGTCGGCACCTTCCTGCTCCACGAGGAGTTCACCGCCAGCATCTGGGCCGAGGACTACAACTTCCCCGCCGTCCAGCGCGGCTGGGTGATCCAGGACGAGCTCGCGGACGGGCGGCCCTCGGGCACCCAAGGCTTCTGGATCAACATGCGCCAGGAGAAGTTCCAGGATATCCGCGTGCGCCAGGCGCTGAACCTCCTCTTCAACTTCGAATGGACCAACCAGACGTTCTTCCACGGCCTTTACGACCGCACGACGAGCTTCTGGGAGGGCAGCGACATGGCGGCCGAGGGTCCGCCCGAGGGGCTCGAGCTCGAGGTGCTCGAGCGGTTCCGCGACCGGCTGCCGGCGGAGATCTTCGAGACCGATCCGGTGACGCCACCGGTGAACTCGCCGGGGCAGGTGCTTGACCGCTCGGCGATCCGCGAAGCGGGGCGGCTCCTCGACGAGGCAGGCTGGACGATCGAGGGCGGCGTGCGCCGCAACGCGGCCGGCGAGACGCTGAGCGTCGAGATCATCGAGGACTCGCCCGCGATGGGCCGGGTGATCAATCCCTTCGTCGAGAACATGCAGCGCGTCGGCATCCAGGCCCGCCAGACCCGGGTGGACGCCGCGCAGATGCAGCTCCGGACCGAGCAGTTCGACTTCGACATCCGACCGGCGCGCTACGTCATGTCGCTGACGCCGTCGATCGACCTGCGCCAGTTCTTCGCCTCCGACGCCGCCGAGACGCCGGGCTCGGCCAACCTCTCGGGGGTTTCCGACCCGGTGATCGACGAGTTGATCGAGCTCGTGATCGCCTCGGAGGACCGCGAGACCGTGACGGCCCGCGTCCGCGCCCTCGACCGCGTGCTGCGCGCCAAGCACATCTGGGTGCCGCACTGGAGCAAGGGCTCGCATTGGGTCGCCTACTGGGACGTCTTCGGCATGCCCGGGGAGAGCCCGCCCTTCGCCCGCGGCGACGCCTACTGGTGGTGGGACGAGGAGAAGTTCCAGGCGCTCCGGGCGGCGGGCGCGCTGCGCTGAGATGTCGGCCTACATCGCCCGCCGGCTGCTGCTGATCGTCCCGACGCTCTTCGGCATCCTGCTCATCAACTTCGTCCTCGTGCAGTTCATGCCCGGGGGGCCGATCGAGCAGATCCTCGCCCAGGTCCAGGGCGAGGCCGGCAGCCCGCTCGACCGCATCGCCGGCACCGCAGGCGACGCCGGCGCCGGCGGCTACCGCGGCGCGCAGGGACTGCCGCCCGACTTCATCGCCGAGCTCGAGCGCCAGTTCGGCTTCGACAAGCCGGCGCACGAGCGCTTCTTCCTGATGCTCGGCAACTACCTGACGTTCAATTTCGGGGAGAGCTACTTCCGTTCGATCAGCGTGATCGACCTCATCATCGAGAAGATGCCGGTGTCGATCTCGCTCGGCCTGTGGTCGACGCTGCTCGCCTACGTGATCTCGATCCCGCTCGGCATCCACAAGGCGATCCGCGACGGCACCAAGTTCGACACCTACACCTCGGGCCTGATCATCGTCGCCTACGCGGTCCCGTCCTTCCTGTTCGCGATCATGCTGCTCGTGCTCTTCGCCGGCGGCTCCTACTTCCGGATCTTCCCGTTGCGCGGCCTCGTGTCCGACAACTGGCACGAGCTGCCGTTCTACATGCAGATCCTCGACTACTTCTGGCACATCACGCTGCCCGTCCTGGCTTCGACAATCGGCGCCTTCGCGACGCTGACGCTCTTGACCAAGAACTCCTTCCTCGACGAGATCAAGAAGCAGTACGTGATCACCGCCAAGGCCAAGGGCCTCGCCGAGCGGCGGGTGCTCTACGGCCACGTCTTCCGCAACGCGATGCTGATCATCATCGCGGGCTTCCCGGCGGTGTTCATCTCCGTGTTCTTCTCCGGCTCGCTGATCATCGAGACGATCTTCTCGCTCGACGGGCTCGGCCGGCTCGCCTACGAGAGCGCGATTCAGCGCGACTACCCGGTGGTGTTCGGCACGCTCTACATGTTCGGCCTGCTCGGCCTGATCATCGGGCTGATCTCCGACCTCTGCTACGTCTGGGTCGACCCGCGCATCGACTTCGAGAGCCGCGAGACATGATCCGCCTCTCCCCCATCGGCCAGCGGCGCTGGGCCAACTTCAAGGCGAACCGCCGCGCCTACTGGTCGATGTGGATCTTTCTCTTCCTGTTCGTGGTCACGCTCTGTGCCGAGTTCGTGGCCAACGACCGCCCCCTCGCCGTCCGCTTCCAGGGCGAGTGGCGCTTCCCGATCTTCCAGTTCTACTCCGAGCAGGATTTCGGCGGCGAGTTCGCGACCGAGGCCGAATACCACGCCCCCGAGGTCCGCTGCCTCATCGCCACCGGCGGCCTCGAGGACTGCCTCGACTGGCCCGAGGAGATCCTCGCCGAGGTCGAGGCGACCGGCACCGTCGACGGCCAGCCGGTCGCGGAGCCGGGCCGCGCGATCTGGCCGCTCATCCCCTACAGCTACAACACCATCAACTACGGCGTCCTGACCGCGCCCTCGCCGCCCGACCGCAACCACTGGCTCGGCACCGACGACCAGACCCGCGACGTGGTGGCCCGCGTGATCTACGGCTTCCGCATCTCGGTGCTTTTCGCCCTCGTCGTCGCCGCGATCTCGAGCGTGATCGGCATCGCATCCGGCGCGATCCAGGGCTATTTCGGCGGGGTGATCGACCTCTTCTTCCAGCGCGTCGTCGAGATCTGGGTGAACCTGCCCAGCCTCTACATCATCATCATCCTGAGCGCGATCTTCACGATGAACTTCTGGCTGCTGACGCTTTTGATCGCGTTCTTCAGCTGGACCTCGCTCGTCGGCGTCGTGCGCGCCGAGTTCCTGCGCGCGCGCAACTTCGAGTATGTCCGCGCCGCCCGCGCCCTCGGCGTCAGCGACCTCACCATCATGTTCCGCCACCTGCTGCCGAACGCGATGGTGGCGACGCTGACGCTGCTGCCGTTCATCATCACCGGGGCGATCGGCGGGCTCGCCGCGCTCGACTTCCTCGGCCTCGGCCTGCCGCCGGCCTATCCGTCGCTCGGCGAGCTGGCGCTGCAGGGCAAGAACCGCCTCAACGCCCCCTGGCTCGGCTTCACCGCCTTCTTCACCTTCGCCATCATGCTTTCGCTCCTCGTCTTCATCTTCGAGGGCGTCCGGGACGCCTTCGACCCGCGGAAGACCTTCCGGTGAGGGACATGGCAGCCCCCTCCGGCCCGCCGGTCATGACGGTCGAGGACCTTCGCATCGGCTTCGTGCAGGGCGGCAAGCGGACCGAGGCCGTGCGCGGCGTCTCCTTCGACCTCCGCCCCGGCGAGACCCTGGCGATCGTGGGCGAATCGGGCTCGGGCAAGTCGATCACCGCGCTCTCCACCGTGCGCCT
>SKOX01000001.1 GCA_007119835.1 Paracoccaceae bacterium | reverse complement strand
GGTGGTGGTCTTGCCGCAGCCCGAGGGCCCGAGCAGCGCCATGAGCTCGCCCTCGGCGACGGTGAAGCTCACGTCCTCGACCGCCGCCGTCTGGCCTGCGGGGAAGCGCTTGGTCAGCCCTTCCAGGGACAGCAGCGTCGGCGCCCGGCGCCGCACGAGGATCGGCACATCGGGGTCGACTGGCCGCCCCAGCGCGGCTTCTGTCCGCTTCGGCGCGATGTTCATGCTCCCCCCTCAGTCCAGTCGTTTCTCCTGCCTCAGGACGAAGCCGACCGTCAATCCCGAGAACAGGACGATGGCAGCGGCATAGGGCGCCGCGGCGATGAGCATGCCCTCCGAGGTCCGGCTGAAGAGCTGGATCGCGAGCGGCCGGAAGCCCGTCGGCGCGAGCAGGAAGGCCATCGGCAGCTCCTTCATGGCGATGACGAAGACGAGCACGAAGCCCGCCACCACGCCGCGCCGGATGAAGGGCAGCACGACGTGCGCGAAGGTCGCGATCGGTCCGTAGCCGAGCGCGCGGGCGGATTCCTCCAAGGATGGCCGCGCCTGATAGAGCGCCGCCCTGATCGGTCCCAGCGCCAACGCGAGGAAGGCGAGCGCATAGACCAGAACGAGCAGGAGATGCGTCTGGTAGAGGAAGCGCGCGCCCTGCAGTGCCAGGAAGACGAAGGCGAGTGCGAAGGCGAGCGGCGGGATCGCGTATCCCACGAAGGCGAGCCGGTTCACGAGCGTCGAAAGCGCCGAGGGAAAGCGCACCGCCAGCACCGCCACCGGCAGCGCCATCAGGACCGCGAGCCCCGCCGCCGGCACCGCCACGGACAGCGACTGCCCGAAGGCCCGCAGGAGGTCGGGCAGCATCGGCACGAAGGATTCGCGCAGCAGCCAGAAGGTCAGCACCGCGATCGGCAGCCCCAGCGCGGCAAGCACGACGAGCGCGACGAACGACCACGCCGCCACCCGCGCCACAGGCCTGAGCTCCGTCCGCCGGAAGCGCGCACCCGCACCCGAGCCGGTGCGCGCGTAGTGGGCGTTCGCCCTCAGCCGGCTCTCCCACCAGACGACGCTGAGCGCGATAGCCACGAGGATGAGCGCGATCCACGCGGCGTAGAGCCGGTCGAACGCCGCAGAATAGGCGAGGTAGAGCGCGTAGGAGAACACCTCGTAGCGCATCAGCGCCACCGCGCCGAAGTCGCCGATCGTGTAGAGTCCGATGACGAGCCAGCCAGCCATCATCGCCGGCATCAGGTGCGGCAGCGTCACGCGCCGGAAGACCTGGGCCGGCGTGCAGCCCAGGCTGCGCGCGCTCTCCTCGAGCGTCTGGTCGAGGTTCGACAGCGCCGCGCGCAGGTTCAGGTAGAGATAGGGATAGGTGTAGAGCGACAGCGCGATCGTTGCGCCGAGCCAGCCCTGCGGCCGCGGCAGCGTCCAGCCGAAGAGCTGGTTCATGAAGCCGAAATTGCCCGACAGCCCGATCAGAGCGTAGGCCATGACATAGCCCGGCACGGCAAGCGGCAGCACCGCAAGCAGGTTCAGCGCCTGCCGACCGCCGATGTCTGTCCTTGTCGTGATCCAGGCGAGCGGTAGAGCGATCAGCGTCGTCAGCGCCAGGACGCCGGCGGTGAGCGCCGCGGTGTTGATCAGGAGCTGGAGGGTCCGCGGCCGAGCCAGCAGCGCCAGAATGGTGGCGGCGTCCGCCTGCAGCGCCCTGAGCACGAGATAGACGAGCGGCGCAAGCATCAAGGCCCCGACGACGAGCGCCGGGGCCAGGAGCAGGAGCCGGCCCGTCGAGAGCCGGCGAGCGGTCGCCGCGCCTGCGATCACAAGAGGCCGACCTCGCGCATGAGCTCGAGCGTACCCTCGAGGTCGCCCAGCTCGTTGAGGTCAATCCCGGGAGCCGATGCCTCGAGCGCTTCCATGGCCGGCTGGTCGGGGCGCAGGATGGCCGAGTGGCTCACCGGGTACTCGTTGACCTGGCTCGCGAAGAACTGCTGCGCCTGGGGCGAGAGCAGGAATTCGACGAACTGCTCCGCCTCTTCCTGCTGGTCGGAGGCCGCCGTTATCCCGATCGCCGCGACCGACAGGAGGTTGCCTATGTCGCCGTCCTCGAAGGTCGTGTTGCGGGCCGGGAAGTCCGGCGCGCTCATCAGGAAGCGCCCCAGGTAGTAGTTGTTGGTCAGTCCGAAATCGGCCTCTCCGTCACCGACACCCTGGACGATCGCGGTGTTGTTCGGGAATGCGACGGGATCGTTGGCGATCATGCCCTCGAGCCACTCCCGCGTCGCCTCCTCGCCGAGCTCGTGGCGCATCGCGGTGACGTGGAGCTGGAAGGAGCCGTTGGTCGGCGCCCAGCCGACGCGGCCCTGGTAGCGCTCGTCGGTGAGGTCGAGGATGCTCGCCGGCAGCTCGTCGTCCGACACCCGCTCGGTCGAGACGACCATCACGCGCTGGCGGCCCGAGGTCGCGATCCAGCGCCCCTCGTTGTCCCGGTAGGCCGAGGGCACCTTGCCCAGCATGTCCTCCGGTAGCGCCGCGAGCTGGTCGATCACAGCGCCGAGGGCGCCGGGGTCCTGGCCCCAGAAGAGGTCGGCCGGCGTCGCGTCGCCTTCCTCCTGAAGCAGCACGGCGAGCTCGGACGTCCCGGCGTAGCGGACGTTGACGGTGATGCCGGTCTCCTGCTCGAAGGCCTGGATGATCGGCGCCACCAGCGTCTCGCCGCGGCCGGAATACAGCGTCAGCTGCTGGGCGGTCAGCGGCGTCGCCGCGAACGCCGCCAGCGCGAAGATCGAGGTGCGGGTCAGTGTCATCTCTTCAATCCCTGTCCATGCGGCCGCCCCTCGCGGCCGGTGAAGCGGGAACAGGGTCTCGGTAATGCGCCTCGCGGCGCCTGCCTTCCGCGGACCGGGGCCCGCTCAATTCCCACTGTTTCGCTCGGGTATAGAAGACGACCGAAACAGTCAAGAACCGCCGGAGCCCGCAGGCTGCGCGCTCGGGTCCTCCGGGCGCTGCGTCTCCATCACGATCCGCGCCGCCGCGACGAGGTCGCGGAAGAGCCGCCGCTGCCGCCGCAGATACAGCAGGAACTCCGGATGCCACTGCACCCCCACGAGAAAGGGCCGCTCGGGGTCCTCCACCGCCTGCACGATGTCGTCGAGGTCGCGCCCGGAAACACTCAGCCCGCGTCCCAGCCGGTCGATCCCCTGGTTGTGGAGCGAATTGATCCGGGTCTCGAGCGTCCCCAGCCGGGCGGCGAGCCCGCTCCCCGGCTCGACCTTCAGCGCCTTTATCGGAAAGATCGTCCAGCGGTTCGACGTCTTCTTCCGACGGGACCTGAGCTCCTGGAAGAGCGTGCCGCCCCGGCAGACGTTGAGGAGCTGCGCCCCGCGGCAGATGCCGAGAAGCGGCAGCCCGCGCGCCACGGCGTCGTCGATGACGGCCCCCTCCAGCCGGTCGCGCTCGCGGTCGTATTTCGGCGCCACCTCCGGCTGCGCGGCGTAGAGCACCGGCTCCACGTCGTGCCCGCCGGTGACGACGACGCCGTGGTAGCGGTGGCCCCGGTGGTCGTGGCTCGGCCTGAGCTGCAGCGGCCGCCCGCCGTAGAGCAGCACCGCGAGCGCGACGCAGGTCCGCGGCCCGATCGCGCCCCGCTCCGGCCCGGTGATCGCGATCAGCGGCCGAGCCACGCGCGCTCCACTTCCGCAGCCCAGTCACCCGTCCAGCGATTGTAGGCGCGGGCAAGGAAGCCGGCGTAGGCCTCCGTGCAGCCGGCGAGCCGCGCGGGATCGGCCGCGAGCCGCTCCACCTCCACCCAGTCGTTCCAGCTCGCCGCCAGCGTCCAGCCCTCCCGGTGGATGTCGCAATTGGGCAGCCGGTAGTGGTAGGCGGGCCGCCCCTTGACCCGATCGTCGCGCACCGCGGCCCGCACCCGCGCCGCGTCGAGATGGACGAAGAGCGGCAGGAGGTCGAGCACGCGGTTCCGCGTCGGGTTCCAGCGCAGGTAGTCTTCGATGAGCCCGGCCTGGTCGGGAGCGTATCCGGGATCGACCACGCGCCGGGCGTAGTCGAGCGGGAACGGGTCGATGAAGACCGTCATGCGCCGCGACAGGTCCACCTTCGCCCGCAACGCCAGCCAGTCGTAGAGGCAGAGAAACGCCTTCAGGATCGCCGTGATCGCTGGCGTCTCCAGGCTCGGTGCCTCGGCATTGATCTGCATGCCGAAGGCGCTGATCAGCCGCTCCGACGTGCCCTTGGCCCCGGCGTCCCGCAGCCGCTCGATCAGCCGCTCGACCTCGCCGAGGCGGGGGAGCGGCAGGGGCGGGCTCACCACCTCGACCGGCATCACGGCCTCGACCACGAGCGCCACCGCCGCCTCGGCAGAGGCCCCCACCTCGCCCGCGACGGTGCCCGGCTCGCGTTCGCGGCGTCCCATCTTCTTCAGAACCGAGGAATCGACCTCGACGACCCAGACCCCGGCGCGATCGCCGCTGAGCCGCCACTCGTAGCGCCCGACGCGCTCGGGCACGAGATCGAAGCTCTCCGCGACCGCCCGGGCGAGCTGCTCGAGGTCGATCCCGTTCATCTCGAGCTCCACGCCGACCCGGCGGGGCCGGCCGGAGCTCACCTCGCTCCACGGCGGGGCGGCGAGGAGCGGCGGGGCGGCAGGAGACATCGCGGCGGACCTTCGGCTCATGTTCACGGCAGCGTTCGATAGACCCAGGCGGGCTCGCCGCCCTCCAGGATCACGCGCACGCGCTCGTACACCTGCCCGGTGCGCTCGTACCTGTCGAGCCGACGGAGCTCGGTGGTGGAGACATGGACGACGTAGCCCTCGACCTCCGCATCAGGGTCGTAGGTAATGTCGCGATTGACGCGCCGAAAGCCCGGCAGCGTGGCGGGCTCGGCCGGCCGCACCCGCCTGGTGACGACGAAGCGCACGACGGGCGAGCGCAGCGTGCCGTAGACGAAGAGGCG
>SKOX01000222.1 GCA_007119835.1 Paracoccaceae bacterium | reverse complement strand
TCGCCCTCCCCCGTCGCCCAGGCACGGCCGCGGCGGCCGCGGGCGGCGGCCTGGGCGCGGGCGAGGATCCAGACCGGGCCCGGGTCTCTCGCAGCCCGGCGCACGGCCTCGGCGTTCGTCGAGTCGAGCCGGTCGTGGATCTCCCTGCGGTGGTCGGGGGGCCAGTCGCTCATCGGAATGCGCGATCTTCGACCGTGAGAACCGGACAGACCCTTATCTTCGCGAAGCTCCCCGCGCAGCTTCCGACCGAGGGTGCGACGCCGCCGCGGTTGCGGCCGCTCACCGCACCAGGGCGGCGGCGGCGGTGGCGGCCGCGCCGTCGATCCCGAAAAGGTTCACGATCCCGAAGATCATCAGGAGCGCCGAACCCGCGAGGAAGGCGCCGTGCAGCGCCGGCATCCGGCCGTCGAGCGCCTCGGTCGGCTCCGCGAAATACATCAGGTAGACGATGCGCAGATAGTAGAAGGCCGCGATGACCGCGGCGATCACGCCGGCGACCGCCAGCCAGACGAGGCCGGCGTCCACGGCGGCGACCAGCACGTAGAACTTGCCGAAGAAGCCGACCAGCGGCGGCACGCCCGCGAGCGAGAACATCAGCACCGCGAGTGCCGCCGCGCGCCCCGGCTCGCGCCGGGAGTAGAGGCCGAGGGCGGCGATGTCGGTGACCGGCTTGCCGTCCTTCTCCATGTTCAGGATGAAGGCGAAGACGCCGACATTCATCACCACGTAGATCGTGAGGTAGATCAGCAGCGCGGTGGCGCCGGCCTCCGTGCCCGCGGCGAGTCCCATGAGCACGAAGCCCATGTGGGTGATCGACGAGTAGGCCATCAGCCGCTTGATGTTGCGCTGGCCGATGGCGGCGACAGCGCCGAGGAACATCGAGGCGACCGACAGGAAGGCGAGGATCTGCTGCCAGTCGGCCACGGCGCCGGCGAAGGCGTCGAGCAGGAGACGGGCGAGCATGGCGGCGGCCGCGACCTTGGGCGCGGTGGAGAAGAAGGCGGTCACCGGCGTGGGCGAGCCCTCGTAGACGTCCGGCGTCCACATGTGGAAGGGCACGGCCGAGACCTTGAACGCGATGCCGGCGACGAGGAAGACGAGGCCGAAGAGCAGGCCGAGCGAGATCGGCTCGGGCTGGTCCACCACGCTCGCGATGCCCTCGAACAGCGTCGTGCCGGTAAAGCCGTAGGTAAGCGACGCGCCGTAGAGCAGAAGGCCGGAGGCGAGCGCGCCGAGCATGAAGTATTTCAGCCCCGCCTCGGTCGCGCGCGCGCTGTCGCGACGGAAGGCGGCTACGACGTATGACGACAGCGACGTGAGCTCGAGCCCCATGTAGAGCACGATGAGGTCGTTGGCCGAGACCATCGTCATCATGCCGACCGAGGCGAGCGTGATGAGGACCGGGAACTCGAACTTGAGCAGGCCGGTCTTCGACAGGTAGCTCTCGGCCATGGCGAGCGTCGCGGCGGCGCCGAACAGGATCAGGACCTTGGCGAAGCGCGAGAAGCCGTCGTCGACGAACGACCCGTGGAAGGCAAAACGCGTGCCGGCCTCTCCGGCCGCAATCCACAGGCCGACGACGGCGAGGACGCCGGCCGTGACGTAGACGATCGTGCGGTCGGCCTCGCCCGGCTTGGTGAAGACGCCCCACATCAGGGCGGCCATCGCGTAGACCGCGAGGGCGACTTCCGGAGCGACGACCGAGAGGTCGTGGGAGATCATGGGCCTGCCCTCAGTTCTGCGCCAGCCGCACGCCGGCCTCGGCCAGCGCCAGCTCGTAATTCTCGATCAGCGCCGCCACCGTCGGCCCGATCACGTCGAGCACCAGCGCCGGGTAGACGCCGAGGATCAGCGTCGCCGCGACCAGCGGCGCGAAGAGCGCCTTCTCGCGGCGGTCCATGTCGGAGATCGACCGCAGGCTCTCCTTGATCAGGTCGCCGAAGACCACACGGCGGTAGAGCCAGAGCGCGTAACCCGCCGACAGGATCACGCCGATCGCCGCCCCGAAGGCCGCCCAGGTCGAAACCTGGAATGCACCCGCGAGCGTCAGGAACTCGCCGACGAAGCCCGACGTGCCCGGCAGGCCGACATTCGCCATGGTGAAGAGCATGAACACCAGCGCGTAGACCGGCATCCTCAGCACGAGGCCGCCATAGGCCGCGATGTCGCGCGTGTGCATCCGGTCGTAGATGACGCCGACGATGAGGAAGAGCGCGCCCGAGATGAAGCCGTGGGAAATCATCTGGAAGATCGCGCCGTCGATCCCCTGCTGGTTCGCCGCGAAGATGCCCATGGTCACGAAGCCCATGTGGGCGACCGACGAATAGGCGATCAGCTTCTTCATGTCCTCCTGCATCAGCGCGACGAGCGAGGTGTAGATCACCGCGATCACCGACAGCAGGAACACGAAGTCCTGCATCATGTCGGTCGCCACCGGGAACATCGGCACAGAGAAGCGCAGGAAGCCGTAGCCGCCCATCTTGAGCAGGATCGCGGCCAGGATCACCGAGCCCGCGGTCGGCGCCTGGACGTGGGCGTCGGGCAGCCAGGTGTGGACCGGCCACATCGGCATCTTGACCGCGAAGGAGGCGAAGAAGGCGAGGAAGAGGAGGAGCTGCGCGCCGCCCATCACGGTCAGCCCGAGGATCCGAACGGGCTCCGAGGAAAACTGGTGGGTCAGCAGCGTCGGGATGTCGGTGGTACCGGCGTCCATGTACATCGCGATCATCGCGACGAGCATGAAGACCGAGCCGAAGAAGGTGTAGAGGAAGAACTTGAAGGCCGCGTAGATCCGGTCCTTGCCGCCCCAGATTCCGATGATCAGGAACATCGGGATCAGGGAGCCTTCGAAGAACACGTAGAACAGCACGAGGTCGAGCGCCACGAACACCCCGAGCATGAAGGTCTCGAGGATCAGGAAGGCGACCATGTACTCCTTGACCCGCTCCTTCACCGTCCAGCAGGCGCCGATGGTGATCGGCATCAGGAACGTCGTCAGCATCACGAAGAGCACCGAGATGCCGTCGACGCCGAGCTTGTAGGTGAGCCCGCCGATCCAAGCCGTCTCCTCGACGAACTGGAAGCCGGTGTCGGAGGGGTCGAAGCCGAAGAGGACGAAGAGCGACAGCAGGAAGGTCGCCGTCGTGGTGAAGAGCGCCAGCAGCTTGGCGTTGTTCTGCGCGTCCTCGTCGTCGCCGCGCAGGAACACGAGCAGGACGACCGCGCCGATCAGCGGCAGGAAGGTGATGAGCGACAGGAGGTTCTGCATTTCAGCGGTTCCCGGCTATCGCGAGGACCACGATGAGCACGACGAGGCCGAGGAACATCGCGAAGGCGTAGTGGAAGAGGTAGCCCGACTGGGCACGGCCCGCGAGGCGGGTGAAGTAAGGCACCACCCCCATGGCCACGCCGTTGAGGAAGCCATCGATCGTCCGGCCGTCGCCGCCCTTCCAGAGCGTCGTGCCGAGCCACAGGGCCGGCCGGACGAAAAGGCGGTCGTAGAGCTCGTCGAAGTACCAGCGGTTGAGCAGGAAGTTGTAGAGCACTTCCTGGTTGCGGGCGATCTGGCCCGGCAGCGCCGGGTTCAGGATGTAGAACCATAGCGCTACCAGGAAGCCGATGATCATCGCGATGAAGGGCGAGACCACGACCCAGGCCGGCGCGTAATGGGCGTCGTGAATGACGGTGTTTTCCGGCCGGAAGAACACCGAGGCGCCGAAGAATTCCTGGTAGCCGTCGCCGAAGAAGCTGCCGTACCAGAGCATGCCCGAGAAGAGCGCGCCCAAGCCCAGCACGCCGAGCGGGATCAGCATGCTGAGCGGGCTCTCGTGCGCGTGGTCGTGGGTGTGCTTGTCGCCGCGCGGCTCGCCGAAGAAGGTGAGGAAGATCAGCCGCCAGGAGTAGAAGGCGGTCATGACAGCCGCGGCGAGCAGGAGCCAGAAGGCGAGGCCAGCCGCGGTGGTGCCGCCGGCCCAGACGCTCTCGATGACCGCGTCCTTCGACAGGAAGCCCGCGAAGCCGTAGTGGGTGAGCGGAATGCCGACGCCGGTGATGGCGAGCGTGCCGACGACCATCCCCCAGAAGGTGTAGGGGATCTTGTCGCGCAGGCCGCCGTAGTTGCGCATGTCCTGCTCGTGATGCATCGCGTGGATGACCGAGCCCGCGCCGAGGAACAAGAGCGCCTTGAACCAGGCATGGGTGAAGAGGTGGAACATCGCCACCGGGTAGGCGCCGACGCCGGCGGCGGCGAACATGAAGCCGAGCTGCGAGCAGGTCGACCAGGCGATCACCCGCTTGATGTCGGTCTGCACGAGGCCGATCGTCGCGGCGAAGAACGCGGTCAGCGCGCCGATGTAGGTGATGAAGGCGAGCGCGCTCGGCGCCCACTCGAGGATCGGCGACATGCGGCAGACGAGGAAGACGCCCGCCGTCACCATGGTGGCGGCGTGGATGAGGGCGGAGACCGGCGTCGGGCCCTCCATGGCGTCGGGCAGCCAGGTGTGGAGGAAGAGCTGCGCCGACTTGCCCATGGCGCCGATGAACAGCAGGACCGAGATCACCTCGACGGCATTCCACTCGCGCCAGAGGAAGGTCATCGTCTGGTCGGCGAGGCCCGGGGCGGCGGCGAAGATGTCCTCGAACCGCACGCTGTCGACCATGAAGTAGATCGCGACGATGGCGAGCACGAAGCCGAAGTCGCCGACACGGTTCATCACGAAGGCCTTGATGGCCGCGTTGTTCGCGCTCGCCTTTCGGTAGTAGAAGCCGATCAGCAGGTACGAGGCGAGGCCGACGCCTTCCCAGCCGAAGAACAGCTGGACGAGGTTGTCCGCGGTCACCAGCATCAGCATGGCGAAGGTGAAGAGCGAGAGATAGGCGAAGAAGCGCGGCTTGTAGACCTCGCCTTGCTTCCAGTTCTCGTCGTGCTCCATGTAGCCGAACGAGTAGAGGTGCACGAAGGCCGAGACCGTCGTGATCACGACGAGCATGATCGCGGTCAGCGTGTCGAGCCGCACCGCCCAGTCGGCCGCCAGCGTGCCGCTTTCGATCCAGCGGAACAGCGTGACCGTCGTCGGCCCGGCCGGATCGAAGGTGAAGAAGACGATCCACGACAGGATCATCGACACGAAGAGCAGCGCGGTCGCGATGATCTGCGCCGGACGCTCGCCGAAGAACCGCCAGCCGAAGCCGCAGAGAAGGGCACCGACCAGCGGCGCGAACAGGATGATCGTGGTCATCGGCTCAGCCCCGCATCACGTTGATGTCCTCGACCGCGATCGTGCCCCGGTTCCGGAAGAAGCAGACGAGAATCGCGAGGCCGATCGCGGCCTCGGCGGCGGCCACGGTCAGGACGAAAAGCGTGAAGACCTGGCCGACGAGATCGCCCAAGTGTGCCGAGAAGGCGACGAGATTGATGTTGACCGCGAGCAGCATGAGCTCGATCGACATCAGGATGATGATGACGTTCTTCCGGTTCAGGAAGATGCCGAAGATGCCGGTGACGAACATGATCGCCGCCACCGTGAGGTAATGCTCGATGCCGATCATAGTCCCTGCCCCGGCTTCACGTCCTTGAGGCTGACTGCCTGCTTCGGATCACGGTACATTTGCTTGAGCACGTCCTGCCGCTTGACGCCCTCGCGATGCCGCAGCGTCAGCACGATCGCGCCGACCATGGCGACCAGAAGGATGATGCCCGACATCTGGAAGACGAAGATGTAGCGGGAGTAGAGCACGGTGCCGAGCGCCACGGTGTTCTCGACCTGCTCGGGCGGGGGCGCGACGACGCCGCGGAGTGCCAGCACCTCCTCGCTCGCCTGCCAGTCGGAGAAGGCGAGATAGAGGATGCCGAGCAGCACGAGGCCGAAGAGCACGCCCACCGGAATGAACCGCGACATGCCCGCCTTGAGCGCCGCGAAATCGACGTCGAGCATCATGACGACGAAGAGGAAGAGCACCGCGACCGCGCCGACATAGACGATCAGCATGATCATCGCGAGGAACTCCGCCCCGAGCAGCACGAAGAGGCCTGCCGCGGCGAAAAAGGCGAGGATCAGCCAGAGGACCGAATGCACCGGGTTCCGCGCCGTTATGACGAGGAACCCCGACAGCACCGCCACGGCGGAGAAGAAGTAGAAGGCGACGACCGCGGCGGTCATGGGCAGCTCCCTATCGGTACGGCGCGTCGAGCTCGAGGTTGCGGGCGAGCTCGGGCTCCCAGCGGTCGCCGCTCGCGAGCAGCCGGTCCTTGTTGTAGAACAGTTCCTCGCGGGTCTCGGTCGAGAACTCGAAGTTCTGGCCGAGCACGATGGCATCGACCGGGCAGGCCTCCTGGCAGAAGCCGCAGTAGATGCACTTCGTCATGTCGACGTCGTAGCGCGTCGTCCGCCGCGAGCCGTCGTCGCGCGGCTCGGCCTCGATGGTGATCGCCTGCGCCGGGCAGATCGCCTCGCAGAGCTTGCAGGCGATGCAGCGCTCCTCGCCGTTGGCGTAGCGCCGGAGCGCCAGCTCGCCGCGGAAGCGCGGCGAGAGCGGACCCTTCTCGTGCGGGTAGTTCACTGTCGTCTTCGGCTTGAAGAAGTACCGCATGCCGAGGCGGAAGCCGCCGAAGAAGTCGGCAAGCAGGAAGTAGCGCGTCGCGCGGGTCCAGTCGATGGAGGCCACGGTGTAACCCTCCTTCAGTTGCGGCGCGGGCGCGGCGTCAGCCGCCGATCGCCCAGCGCTGGTAAGCGCCCCAGAACATGCCGTAGTGGGCGAAGATCGAGACGATGACGACCCAGGCGAGCGACAGCGGCAGGAACACCTTCCAGCCGATCCGCATGAGCTGGTCATAGCGGTAACGCGGCACGACTGCCTTCACCAGGGCGAAGAGGAAGAAGACCGCCAGCATCTTGACGAACATCCAGTGCGGCCCGTCGGGGATGAACGGGATGGGCGACAGCCATCCCCCGAAGAACAGCACCACGATGAAGGCGCACATGAAGAAAACGCTCATCAGCTCTCCGATCATGAAGAGCAGGAAGGGCGTCGACGAGTATTCCACCTGGAAGCCGGCGACGAGCTCGGCCTCGGCCTCAGGCAGGTCGAAGGGCGGCCGGTTCGTCTCGGCCAGCGCCGAGATGAAGAACAGGAACACCATCGGCAGGTGCGGCAGCCAGTACCACGAGAACAGGTAGTAGTCGCCCGCCTGCGCCTCGACGATGCGGCTGAGGTTGAGCGAGCCGGTCGAGATGATCACGCCGATGATGATGAAGCCGAGCGCCACCTCGTAGGAGATCATCTGCGCCGCCGAGCGCAGCCCGCCGAGGAAGGGATACTTCGAATTCGACGCCCAGCCGGCCATGATGATGGCGTAGACATGCATCGACGAGATCGCGAACAGGAAGAGGATCCCGACGTTCATGTCGGAGATCACCCAGCCCGGCCCCCAGGGGATCACCACCCAGGCGACCAGCGGCAGGACGAAGGAGATCATCGGCGCCAGGAAATAGACCGACTTGTCGGCGCCGGCGGGGACGACGACCTCCTTGACGATGTACTTGATGAAGTCCGCGAAGGACTGCAGCAGCCCCCAGGGCCCGACCACGTTCGGACCCCGGCGCAGCTGCACCGCCGCCCAGACCTTGCGGTCGGCGTACATCAGGAAGGCGAGGCTCACGAGCACGAAGACCGTGACAAGGAGGCATTGCAGCAGGATGAGCAGAACCAGCCCAAATCCGGTGTCGAAGAAGCCGCCCATCCCCTACTCCGCCGCAAGCGGAGGTGCGCTCCGCGACCTTGAGAGCCGCGACATCTCCGCCATCACCTCGCTCGCCCGGCCGATCGGCGTCCCGAGATAGTGGTCGGTCGCGACGCTGCCGAAGGCTTGGTCGGTGATATCGCCTGCGGGCAGCGGCGTCCATGCGTTTTCCGGCACCTGGTCGATGCGGCCGAGATGCGGCACCTCGGAGACCATCGCGGCGCGGAGATCGGCGACGGAATCGAAGGGCAGCGTCGCGTCGAGGGCTGCCGAGAGCGCGCGGATGATCGCCCAGTTCTCCCGTGCGTCCCCGGGCGGAAAGCCGGCGCGGTTCGCCAGTTGCGGGCGGCCCTCCATGTTGACGAAGATCCCGGTCTCCTCGGTGTAGGCGCAGGCGGGCAGGATCACGTCGGCGCGGTGCGCGCCGCGGTCGCCATGGCTGCCCTGGTAGACGACGAAGGCGCCGTCGGGCAGGTCGACCTCGTCGACGCCGAGCGCGTAGATCACCTCGGCCCCGTCGAGCGCCGCCTCCATGCCGCCCTCGGTCGTGAAGCCGAGATCCATCGCCCCGACGCGGCCGGCCGCGGTGTGGAGGACGAGAAGCTTCGCGCCGGTCTCCCCGGCGAGCGCCATGGCTCGACCGAGAACCGCCCCGCCGTCGGCGCGGCACAGCGCGCCCATGCCGACGACGACGACCGGTCGCTCGGCGCCGGCGAGGCCGTCCCGGGCCTTGTCGAGGTCGGCGGGCCCGGTCCCGAGGTGGCTGTACGGGTAGGCGAGGTCGGCCGGCTCGCCCAGCACGGCGATCTCGCAGCCGTTCAGCCAGGCCTTGCGCATGCGGGCGTTGAGGACGGGCGCCTCGTTGCGCGGGTTGCTGCCGATAAGCAGGATCGCGTCGGCGGCCTCGACGTCGCGGATCGTCGCGGTACCGACATAGGCCGAGCGGTTGCCGGCCGGCAGGCGCGCGCCGTCGACGCGGCATTCGGTGGTGCCGCCGAGCGCCCGGGCGAGCTCGCGGAGCGCGTAGACCGCCTCCGCGGGCGCAAGGTCGCCCGCGAGCGCCGCGAAGCGCTTGCCCCGCGCGGCCTCGGCGATGGCGCCGAACGCCTCGGCCCAGGTCGCGGCGTGCAGCTTGCCGTCGCGGCGCACGTAGGGTCGGTCGAGGCGCTGGCGCCTCAGCCCGTCCCAGACGAAGCGGGAGCGGTCGGCCATCCACTCCTCGTTCACCCCGTCGTGGTTCCGCGGCAGGATGCGCATCACCTCGCGCCCGCGCACGTCGACCCGGATGTTGGTCCCGAGCGCGTCGATCACGTCGATCGTCTCGGTCTTCCTGAGCTCCCACGGGCGCGCGGTGTAGGCATAGGGCTTGTTGGTCAGCGCGCCCACCGGGCAGAGGTCGATGACGTTGCCCTGCAACTCGCTGGTGAGCATCGCGCCGAGATAGGAGGTGATCTCCGAATCCTCGCCGCGGCCCGTCTGACCCATCTCCGGCACGCCCGCGACCTCGGTCAGGAACCGCACGCAGCGGGTGCAGGAGATGCAGCGGGTCATGCAGGTGCCGACCAGCGGGCCGAGGTCGGGGTCGATCGCGGCGCGCTTCGGCTCGCGGTAGCGCGAGAAGTCGACGCCGTAGGCCATCGCCTGGTCCTGCAGGTCGCACTCGCCGCCCTGGTCGCAGATCGGGCAGTCGAGGGGATGGTTGATGAGCAGGAACTCCATCACCCCCTCCCGCGCCTTCTTGACCATCGGGGTCCTGGTCATGACCTCCGGCGGCTGTCCCTCGGGTCCGGGGCGGAGGTCCTTGACCTGCATCGCGCAGGACGCGGCCGGCTTCGGCGGGCCGCCCTTCACCTCCACGAGGCACATCCGGCAGTTGCCGGCGATCGACAGCCGCTCGTGGTAGCAGAAGCGGGGGATCTCGACGCCCGCCTCCTCGCAGGCCTGCAGCAGCGTGAGCCTGGGGTCGACCTCGAGCTCCATGCCGTCGATGATGATCTTGCGCAGGTCGGTCATGTCATTCTCCCCGCGACGCCGCACTGCGTCGCTCGACGATTTCCTCGGGGTTCGGCCCCGGCGCCTCGCGCGCCTGGTCGACCTTGAGCTCGGCGGCGGTCTCGCCCTTCATCGCGGCAAGCACCCGCTCCATCTGCGGCGCCGCGAGCAGTGAGATCAGCGGCACCGTGATCGCCGTCGAGAGCAGGAGCTCCAGCCAGAGGGCGAACTCGAGCCCGACAAACTGGAAAAGCCAGGTCACGACAAGCACCCCCGGGTAGACGCAGGCCCAGATCAGCGCCGAGAGCACCATCTTGTCGCGAAACGTCACCGAGCCCCCTTCGCGCCCCTACTCCGCCGCGACCGGCCGCCGTGCGCCGCCGGCCTTGCGGATGCGGTCCTCGATCTCGTCGCGGAAGTGCCGGATCAGCCCCTGGATCGGCCAGGCCGCGGCATCCCCCAGCGCACAGATCGTGTGACCCTCGACCTGCTTGGTCACGTCGAGGAGCATGTCGATTTCCTCGATCTCGGCCTCGCCGCGCACCAGCCGGTCCATGACCCGCATCATCCAGCCGGTCCCCTCGCGGCAGGGCGTGCACTGGCCGCAGCTCTCGTGCTTGTAGAATTTCGACAGCCGCCAGATCGCCTTGATGATGTCGGTCGACTGATCCATCACGATGACCGCCGCGGTGCCGAGGCCCGAGCGCTGCTCACGCAGCCAGTCGAAGTCCATGATGCACTCGTCGCAGAGCGGCGCGGGCAGGCAGGGCACCGACGAGCCGCCGGGGATCACAGCCTTGAGGTTCTTCCAGCCGCCGCGCACGCCGCCGCAATGCTTCTCGAGGAGGTCCTTCAGCGGGATCGACATCGCCTCCTCGACGACGCAGGGATGATTGACGTGCCCCGAGATCGCGAAGAGCTTGGTGCCTGCGTTGTTCTGACGGCCGATATTGGCGAACCATCCCGCCCCGCGGCGCAGGATCGTCGGCACGACCGCGATCGATTCCACGTTGTTGACCGTCGTCGGGCAGCCCCAGAGGCCGGTATTCGCCGGGAAGGGCGGCTTCAGCCGCGGCATGCCCTTCTTGCCCTCGAGGCTCTCGAGGAGCGCGGTCTCCTCGCCGCAGATGTAGGCGCCGGCGCCGTGGGAGAGGTAGAGGTCGAAGTCCCAGCCCGAGCCCGCCGCGTCCGGCCCGAGGAGCCCCGCCTCGTAGGCCTCGTCGATGGCGGTCTGCAGCGCCTCGCGCTCGCGGATGTACTCGCCCCGGATGTAGATGTAGCCGGTGTTCGCCCCCATCGCGAAGCCCGCGATCAGACAGCCCTCCACCAGCGTGTGCGGCTCGTGCCGCATGATCTCGCGGTCCTTGCAGGTGCCCGGCTCGGACTCGTCGGCGTTCACGACGAGGTAGTGCGGCCGGCCGTCGGACTGCTTGGGCATGAACGACCATTTCAGACCCGTCGGAAAGCCCGCACCGCCGCGGCCGCGCAGGCCGGAGGTCTTGACCTCGTCGATCACGTGCTGCCGGCCCTTGGCGATGATGCCGGCGGTGCCGTCCCAGTGCCCGCGGGCGCGGGCGCCTGCGAGGCTGCGGTCGAGCATCCCGTAGAGGTTGGTGAAGATCCGGTCCTTGTCCGCAAGCATGCCTTAACGTCCTTCATCCCGGCGCGTTCGCCAGATCCCGATCAGTGTCACGAGCGCCCAGCCGAGCACGGCCAGGCACACGATGTCCGCCGCGAACACCAGCGCGACGGGAATGCCCACCGCGCCGCCGATCCAGTTGACGGCCATCCAACTCAGGAAGGCCACGATGATCACCACGGCGGCGGTCCTGGCCCGGGCGCGGGGGTCGGCCTCCCGGCCGGCGTCGCGGCCGCGCCCGACCGTGCTCAAGACGAGGCGGGGTCTTCGGACGCGAGCCGGCGCGCCTGGCCGGCCCAGTCGTCGCGCGATGCCCGACCGTTCACCCCCTCCACGTTCGTGTCCACCCACGCGACCTGCTCCGGCGTCCAGGCCGCGATCTGGTCATAATGGTAGTAGCCCATCTCGTTGAGCGTGCCCATCAGCTTCGGCCCGATGCCCTTGATCGCCAGCAGGTCGTCGCCCCCACCCTCGCGCGGGGCCGGCAGCGCAGGCGGTCTGGCCTCCGCGTCGGCCGCCTCGCGCTTGGCCTCATCGGCACCGCCGGTCGCGTCGCCATCCGACGGGCTGACGGCACACGCGACCCTCTCGCGGGCTTCCGACGTCGCCTGCTTGACGCTGTCGGCTGCCGAAGCAGCGGTCGCGCCGACCGCGACGCCGGCCTCATGGGCGCTCGGCATCCGGTCCGGCATCTTCGGCGTCGCGGCCTCCGCCCGCCGCTCGGCCGCTGGCGAGCGCGGCACGGTCGGCGCCTTCGGGGGGTTGATCTTCACCGTGTTGGGCGGCGGCAGATCGCCGCCTGCGGCGAAGCGCGTCAGGATCCAGCCGCCGATGACCGTGACGAGGCCGGCGATCACGAAGCCCGTGACGAGGCTACCGCCGTAGATGCCGGTGTAGGCGAAGGCCATGCCGATACCGAACACGGCGGCGAGCAACCAGCTGAACGCGCCGTAGAATATGCCGTCGCTTACCAGGATCTGTCTCTCAGCCATCGTCGTCTCCTCCGTTGTCTACCCGGTCACTCGCTATCCAGCTTCCTCTGAGCATAGGCGGTGCTGTCGCGCTCGGCGAGCGCGCGCGCCTGTTCCACGAAATTCTCCTTGAGCACCTTTCGCCCGGCGACGCCGAGGTTGCCGGAAACCCACTCGATCTCGGCCGGGCCCCAGTCCGCGATCTGGTCGAAGTGATAGAAGCCGAGGCCGTTCAACTCGCGCTCGAGCACGGGACCGACGCCCTTGAGCAGCTTGAGGTCGTCGGGCCGGCCGTCGCGCGGCGCCTCGAGCCGCGGCGGCTCGGCCGGCGCCTCGTCGGCGTGCTTCTCCTCGGTGACGCCGCCGGGCGCACGGGCGCCGGCCTTGACCTCCGCCTCGGGACGCGGCGGCGGCGGCTCGTCGCCGGTGATGCGCTTGACGGTGTCGCCCATCGCGAGCGCGAGGTCGACCGACCCGTTCGCGCCGTGAGCGCGCTGGGTCTGCGTCAGGCTCGTGAGCCCGCCCGCCGGCTCGGAGGCGAAGCGGCCGTTCTGCGGCCCGGGCCGCGGCACCTCGCCGCGGACGAACGCGTCGAGGATCTCCTCGAATCGCTCGACCGTCAGATCCTCGTAATAATCCTTGCCGATCTGGGCCATCGGCGCGTTCGAGCAGGCGCCGAGGCATTCGACCTCCTCCCACGACAGCTTGCCATCGGCGGACGTCGCGAAGGGTTCGGGCGAGATCTTGCGCTTGCAGACCGCGATGAGGTCCTCGGCGCCGCAGATCATGCACGAGGTCGTGCCGCAGACCTGCACATGCGCCACCGACCCCACGGGCCTGAGCTGGAACATGAAGTAGAAGGTCGCGACCTCGAGGACGCGGATGTAGGCTAGGCCGAGCAGGCCCGCGACGTACTCGATCGCCGGCTTGGAGATCCAACCTTCCTGCTCCTGCACGCGCCAGAGCATCGGGATGACGGCCGAGGCCTGCTTGCCCTCGGGAAACTTCTGCATCTGGGCCTTCGCCCAGTCGAGGTTCGCGGGCGTGAACTCGAAGCTCTCGGGCTGCTCTGGGTGCAGGCGGCGCAGCATCAGCGGTCGACCTCTCCAAACACGATGTCGAGCGACCCGAGGATCGCGCCGACATCCGCCAGCATGTGGCCCTTGCACATGAAGTCCATCGCCTGCAGATGCGCGAAGCCCGGCGCCCGCAGCTTGGCCTTGTAGGGCCGGTGGGTGCCGTCGGCGACGAGATAGACGCCGAACTCGCCCTTCGGCGCCTCGACCGCGGCGTAGACCTCGCCCTCGGGCACGTGGAAGCCTTCGGTGTAGAGCTTGAAGTGATGGATGAGCGCCTCCATCGAGGTCTTCATCTCGGCCCGCTTCGGCGGCGTGATCTTGCCCCGGGCGAGGACGTCCTCGCCGCGCGTCGCCTCCATGAGCCTGATCGACTGCTCGATGATCTTCACGCTCTCGCGCATCTCCAGCATCCGGATGAGGTAGCGGTCGAAGCAGTCGCCAGCGGTGCCGACGGGGATCTTGAAGTCGAGCTCGGAATAGACCTCGTAGGGCTGCGCCCGCCGCAGGTCCCAGGCCATCCCCGAGCCGCGCACCATCACGCCAGAGAAGCCGAGCGCCTGGCAGTCCTCGGCGGTGACGACGCCGATGTCGACGTTGCGCTGCTTGAAGATGCGGTTCTCGGTCAGCAGGCCGTCGATGTCGTCGAGCACCTTCGGGAACTCGCGGCACCAGGCCATGATGTCGTCGACCAGGTCCTGCGGCAGGTCCTGGTGCACGCCGCCCGGCCGGAAGTAGGCCGCGTGCAGCCGGGCACCGCTCGCCCGCTCGTAGAAGATCATCAGCTTCTCGCGCTCCTCGAACCCCCAGAGCGGCGGGGTGAGCGCGCCGACGTCCATCGCCTGCGTCGTGACGTTGAGCAGGTGGTTCAGGATGCGGCCGATCTCGCAGAAGACCACCCGGATGATCGACGCCCGCCGCGGGATCTCCGTCCCGGTCAGCCGCTCGATCGCGAGGCACCAGGCATGCTCCTGGTTCATCGGGCTCACATAGTCGAGCCGGTCGAAATACGGCAGGTTCTGCAGGTAGGTCCGGCTCTCCATCAGCTTCTCGGTGCCCCGGTGCAGCAGCCCGATATGCGGATCGCAGCGCTCGACGATCTCGCCGTCGAGCTCGAGCACGAGCCGGAGAACGCCGTGCGCCGCAGGATGCTGCGGCCCGAAGTTGATGTTGAAGTTCCGGATCCGGTGCTCGCCGGTCAACGGATCGATCTGGATGTTGTCCTCGGCCATGCCTCAGGCCCTCACTTCGTCGCCCGGCCACCGCTTGAGCGCCACGATCCAGATAAGGATCATGCCCGCCAGCGGAATGATGCCAAGGAAAGACAGATACGGGCTCATCCCCGCCCGCGGCAGGAGGAACCACAGCGGCACGATCCACAGGACGGCGTTCGTGATGAAGAACAGAAGCTCAGCCACGTCTCAGCGCCCCTTCGCCTTGTCATCGCCCGGAATCACGTAGTCGGTCCCCTCCCACGGCGACATGAAGTCGAACATCCGGTACTCCTGCGTGAGCTTCACCGGCTCGTAGATCACCCGCTTCAGCCCTTCGTCGTAGCGCATCTCGACATAGCCCGTCGTGGGGAAGTCCTTGCGCAGCGGATGGCCGCGGAAACCGTAGTCGGTCAGGATCCGGCGCAGGTCGGCATGGCCCGACACGAGCACGCCGTACATGTCGAACACCTCGCGCTCGTACCAGTCGGCGCTGGGGTGACTGCCGGTGATCGAGGGGATGAATTCGCCTTCGCGGACGGCCGCCTTCACCCGGATGCGCTGGTTCAGCGGCATCGAGAGGAAATGGTAGACGACGTCGAAGCGCTGCTCGCGCTCGGGATAGTCCACCGCCGTGATGTCGACGAGCGTGGTGAAGCGGCAGTTCGGGTCGGCCTTCAGGTACTGCGCGAAGGACGCCGCGGCCGGCGCCGCGATGGTGATGGTCAGCTCGTCCCGCACGATCGTTGCGCCAAGCACGTCCTCGCTGCGCCGCGAGACTACGAGATCCCTGAGATCCTCGAGATCGGTATCGACTGCGTCCATGTCCCCCCGCTCCGCCCGCGCGGCTAGCGCGTGAGCGTTCCTGTCCGCCGGATCTTCCGCTGGAGCTGGAGGATACCGTAGAGCAGCGCCTCCGCCGTCGGCGGGCAGCCCGGCACGTAGATGTCCACGGGCACGATCCGGTCGCAGCCCCGCACCACCGAATAGCTGTAGTGGTAGTAGCCGCCGCCGTTCGCGCACGAGCCCATCGAGATGACGTAGCGCGGCTCGGGCATCTGGTCGTAGACCTTCCTGAGCGCCGGCGCCATCTTGTTGCACAGCGTGCCTGCGACGATCATCACGTCCGACTGCCGGGGGCTGGCCCGCGGGGCGATCCCGAACCGCTCGGCGTCGTAGCGCGGCATCGAGGTGTGCATCATCTCGACGGCGCAGCACGCCAGGCCGAACGTCATCCAGTGCAGCGAGCCCGTCCGGGCCCAGTTGATCAACGCCTCGCTCGTCGTGAGCAGAAAACCCTTGTCGGCGAGGTCGTTGGAGAGTGCCCGTGTCTCGTGATCCCGGTCCGGTCCGGCGCCGGTGGCGAGCGCGGGCGAACGCATCTCGTTCATTCCCAATCCAGTGCTCCCTTTCGCCATTCGTAGATAAATCCGATGGTCAGCACGGCAAGGAAGACAATCATCGACCAGAAGCCCAGATCCCCCTGAGCGGAGAAGCTCACCGCCCATGGAAACAGGAAGGCGACCTCGAGGTCGAAGATGATGAAGAGAATCGCCACGAGGTAGAAGCGCACGTCGAACTTCATGCGCGCATCGTCGAAGGCGTTGAAGCCGCACTCGTAGGCGGAGACTTTTTCGGGATCGGGATTGCGGACCGCGATGATGACCGCCGACAGCATCAGGGCGAGCCCGATGAGGACGGCGAGCGCGAGGAATATGAGGATCGGTAGATACTCTCGAAGAAGGTCTTCCACGCGCGATCCCC
>SKOX01000455.1 GCA_007119835.1 Paracoccaceae bacterium | reverse complement strand
CCTCGACGGGAAGGCGCTGATGCGCGAGGCCGCCCAGGCCAAGCTCGTCTCCGCGGAGACGGCCGTCTTCTGCTCCGACCGCACCGTGCAGATCCTCGGCGGCGACGGCGTCACCCGCCAGTTCGGCCGCGCCGAGCAGATCTACCGCGACGCCCGCGCACTGCCTATCGTCGGCGGCTCGTCGGAGATGGCGAAATACCTCATCGCCGTGCGCGAAATGCCGGCGATCAAGCCCACCCTCTGAGGAGGAGCCCCCATGCATATCGCGCGCATCCTCGAAGCCTCCGTCGAACGCTTTCCCGGCCACACCGCGCTCGCCTACGAGGACCGCCGCTGGAGCTTCGCCGAGTGGTACTCCCGCGTGCGCCGCTTCGCGCAGGCGCTGTCCGACCTCGGCGTGCGGCCCAGCGACCGGGTCGCCTTCTACGTCACGACCTCCGAGAACTCGGTCACCACCTATTTCGGCTGCCAGGTTCTCGGCGCCGTCGCCGTGCCACTCAACTTCCGCCTCAGCCCCAACGAGGCCGCCTTCATCATCAGGGACAGCGGCGCGCGCGTGCTGGTCTACGGCCGACACCTGACCGACAACACGCTGAAGATCGCGGACCAGGCCCGCTCGGTGCACGACTTCATCTGCTGCGCCTACGACGCGGAGAACGTGCCCGAAGGCCACCACCACTTCGAGACGCTGGCCGAGCAGACCGCCGACCGCAACGAGCCCCGCCCGATCCCCGCCGGCACCGACCTTTCGGCGCTGGTCTACACCTCGGGCACCACCGGCCGGCCCAAGGGCGTGATCCACACCCACGCCAACGACGTCGCCATCGCGATGAACTGCGTGATGGAATACGGGCTCAAGCACACCGACACCGCGCTGCACATCGCGCCGCTCTACCATGTCGGCGGCATGCAGGCCTATTTCCTGCCGCACCTGATGGTCGGCGGCACCAACGTCGTGCTCGGCCGCTACGAGGCGGAGAAGACGCTCGAGACCATCGCGGCCGAGCGCATCACCACGCTCTTCGCGGTGCCGACCCAGATCCAGGAAATGCTGTTCCACCCCCGCTTTCGCGAGATCGACACCGGCTCGCTCCGGCTCATCACCACCGGCGGCGCCGCCATCGCGTCGGCGACGATGCAGCGGGTGATCGACGAGTTCTGCCCCAACATCTTCAACGGCTACGGCATGACCGAGGCCTCGCTGACGCTGGTCCTCCATCCCGAGGACGCACTGCGCAAGCTCGGCTCCTGCGGCCGGCCGACACTGATCTCCGAATGCCGGGTGATCGACCCCGCCCCCGACGCCGCCCCCTCCGCCATCGTGCCGACGGGCTCCGTCGGCCAGCTCATCGTGCGTGGCCCCCAGGCGATGACCGGCTACTGGAACAACCCCTTCGAGACCTCAAAGAAGCTGCGCGCCGGATGGATCTACACCGGCGATCTGTTTTCCAAGGACGAGGACGGCTTCTACTTCTTCCACGGCCGGGCCGACGACATGATCCTCTCGGGCGGCGAGAACATCTACCCGCGCGAGGTCGAGGAGATCCTCTATCGCTGCCCCGGCGTGCAGGAGGCCACAGTCATCGGCCTGCCCGACGATAAGTGGGGCCAGATCGTCGCGGCCTATGTCGTCGTCTCCGACCGAAACCTGACGGCGGAGCGCATCGATGCCTTCTGCCGCGCGAGCGAGGACCTCGCAGCCTACAAGCGGCCGAAGCGCTACACCTTCCTCGACGCCCTGCCGACCAACCCCAGCGGCAAGGTGCTCAGGCGCGAGCTTCTCGCCGCTGCCGCTGCCGCCGACGCCGCCGCCTGAAGGAGCGACCGATGCCCGACACCGCCTCGACCGACAAGCTGCTCGTCGCCCAAGAGGGCCATGTCGTCACCCTGACGCTCAACATGCCCGACCTGCGCAACCCGATCACCGACCCCGACCTCTGCGCGGCGCTGATCGACGCCATGCAGCGGATCGAGCGCGACCAGAGTGTACGCTGCGCCATCCTGACCGGCGCGGGCAAGGCTTTCTCGACCGGCGGCAACCTCAAGCACATGAAGGAGAAGTCCTCGATCTTCGGCGGCGACGCCATCGCCGCCAAGGATGGCTACCGCGCCGGCATCCAGCGCGCGGCAAAGGCGATCTGGGAATGCGAGGTCCCGCTGATCGCCGCGGTGAACGGCCCGGCCTACGGCGCCGGCTGCGACCTCACCTGCATGTGCGATATCCGCATCGCCGCGACCACCGCGACCTTCGCGGAGAACTTCGTGCGCGTCGGCATCATCTCCGGTGACGGCGGCGCCTGGCTCCTGCCGCGCCAGATCGGCCTCGCCCGCGCCGCCGAGATGACGTTCACCGGCGATCCCGTCGACGCCGAGACCGCGCTCGCCTGGGGTCTCGTCTCCCGCGTCGTCGCCCCCGACGAGCTGATGCCGGCTGCCCGCGCCCTCGCCGACCGCATCGCCATCAACCCGCCGCGCCACCTGCGCATGGCCAAGCGCCTCCTGCGCGAGGGACTGACATCCCGGCTCGACACCCTGCTCGAGCTCGCCGCGGCCTACCAGGGCGCCTGTCACCAGACCGAGGACCACGCCGAGGCCGTCGACGCCCTGCTCGAGAAGCGCCCGCCCGTCTTCACCGGCCGCTGACGGCCCGGTCCGGAGAGAGGCGCCGGGATCACCCCGCCCCGCTGCGGCGAAAGGTTAAAGACGCTAATCCGACTGATTCAGTCTGAATATGGAATGTGCATGCAATGTGCATGGAAAGAACATGCAGCTCTTTCACGTTAACCTTTGGCTGGGCTTGGGAAAATCACACCAGCACGCGATCCGCCTGCCACCGCCCCGCATTCGCGAGAACCATCTCCGCATCGACGAACTGGTCGCGCAGAATCCGCTCGTAAAGCGCCGCCTCTTGCTCGCGGCCGACCCGTCCCGGCTCCCCGGTCAGCTCCCGCAACGCCTGCTCGAGCGCCGCCACCGTGCCCGAGCCCTCGTCGAACTGCGCCTTCTTCCGCCAGACCAGATCGGCCGGCAGCAGGTCGGCGCAGGCCTTGCGCAGGATCCATTTTTCCGTTGTTTCTCCGGTAGATTCTTCGCCTTCCTCCGTCCGTCGCATCTTGAGCTGCGCCGGGATGGACTGCGCGAAATCGATCAGCGTGCGGTCGAGGAACGGCGTCCGGGCCTCCAGGGACTGCGACATGGTGATCCGGTCGACCCGCTGCAGATTGATGTTGTGCATCGTCCCGAGGCTGCGCGTAAGCTCGTCCGCCAGGGCCCGCGGGTCGTCGACATAGGCGTGGTGATAGGCGTACCCTGCAAAGAGCTCGTCCGCCCCCTCGCCGGTCAGCACCGCCTTCACCCGCCGCCGCGCCAGCCGCGCCGCAAAGAACGTCGGCATCGCGCTCCGCACGAGGTCGACGTCCGCGCTCTCGAGATGGTAGATCACGCGCGGCAGCGCGTCCGCCAAATCTTTCGCATTAAAGCAATATTCCTCATGGTCCGAACCGATATGCGCCGCCACCCGGCGCGCCGCGGCGAGGTCGGGCGAGCCTTCGGTGCCGACCGCGAAGGTCCTGAGCCGTCGGCCCGTCGTGCGCGCCAGCACCCGCGCAGCGATCGCCGAAATGATCGAGCTGTCGAGCCCGCCCGACAGGAACGCGCCGACCTCGACATCCGCGATCATCCACTTCGCCACCGCCTCCTCAAGCACCAGACGCAGCTCCTGCGCGATGGCCGTGGGGTCCTGCCCAAGATCGACGGCGGCAGCGCCGTGCGGCGTGCGATACCACTGCCGCCACCCGTCGCGGCTGTCGTAGAGCGTGCCTGGCGGGAGCGCCGCGATCTCGCTCAGGCCCAAACCGTCGAAGGCCTTGAGCTCGGAGGCGAACGCCTTTCCTTTTCCGATCTGGGCCACGTAGAGCGGCTTGATGCCGAGCGGGTCGCGCGCGGCGATCACCCGTTCGGGCGTCGCCAGCACAAAGGCGAACATGCCGTCCAGCCGCGATATCCAGCGCAGCGCCTCCGAGCGGAAAAGGTGCAGGATCGTCTCGCTGTCGCTCGCCGTCCTGAAGAGGTTCTCCCCGAGGATCGCGCGCAGGTCGCCGTAGTTGTAGATCTCCCCGTTGACGACCAGGATGTCGTTGCCTTGGTGGATCGGCTGCGCTCCATCCTGCGGCCCGATGATCGAGAGGCGGCAGTGCCCCATGATCACTGGCGCACCTTCGAGCCGTGCCACATGCACCGCGTCCGGCCCGCGATGCGCAACCTTCATCACCATGCGCAGCGCCAGCGCTTCGTCACCCGTATTCCATAGGCAGACGAAGCCGCACATCGGTCTCTCTCCTCGTTCCTCGCATCAGGGTCCATCTCACTGCGCGCCGAAACCCATTCCAGCTGGCCTAAAGCCGCCAGCAGCCTGTTGCAACCACTGCCACAAGTCTTTGCAGACGGTCGTTCCTCGATCCCGTCTTTTGTGAAGATGGCTTCGGCTTACGCGGCGGGCTGCGCGGCGCCGGCTACGGGCCGGCGGGTGTTGGCGAGGACGTAGAGCCCGGCGACGTCGCGGTGGAGCAGGCTGGCGATCAGGCCCGCAAAGAGCCGCCGCAAGCGGTCCAGCAGCAGCCAGCAGTTGTGGCCGACCGCGCAGAAGATGGCGTTGACGGCGTCGCCTTCGGGTCCGAGAAGGCGGTTTCGCTCGAGCAGGCCGTCGGCCTTCATGTGGCCGAGCACGGGTTCGACGCTGTTCCGGCGGCGCATCTCGCGGCGGATGGTGGGCGAGACGACGCCACGGCTATGGGAGACGACGACCTCGAGCCCGTCAATCCGGGCATTCGGCTGTCGCGGGTGACGCGCCATGGGGAGGCAGGTCGCAAAGTCGAGCTCAAGGCGCGACCCGGCAGTCGCGGCGACGTGGTCGGCGCCACCAAGCTCGGCCGCCGGCTCGATCCCCACACCGCCTCGGGATTTACCCGAACGAACATGGAGGCCT
>SKOX01000178.1 GCA_007119835.1 Paracoccaceae bacterium | reverse complement strand
CAGGCCGCGGCGCAGGCCGGCGGCGGCCGCCCGGCGCGCCGCGCGCACGAACTCGGGCATGGGCGGGACTCCTCGTGGTTGCCGGATCGGGCCGCTCCGCGTTCACGCCGCCGCCCGACGGACGGTTGACGCAGCGCGCGGGCCGTGATGCTTGGCCGCAACTATCGCGGACGAGGGCTTAACCGAGTGTTACGCTGGCTGTACGACTGGACGATCGCGCTCGCCGCGTCGCGCCACGCCCTCTGGGCGCTCGCGGGCGTCGCCTTCATCGAGAGCTCGTTCTTCCCGATCCCGCCCGACCTCCTGCTGATCCCGATGGTGATCGCGGCTCCGCACCGGGCCTGGCTGATCGCGGGCATCTGCACGGTCGCCTCCGTCCTCGGCGGCGGCGCGGGCTACCTGATCGGCGCCCTGCTCATGGAGCAGGTCGGCTGGCCGGTGATCCAGTTCTACGGTCGCGAGGAGCTCGTGGCCGACTTCACCGTCACCTACAACCAGTACGGCGCTTGGGCGGTGCTCGTCGCCGGGGTGACGCCCTTTCCCTACAAGGTGGTCACGATACTGTCGGGTGCCACCGGGCTCAACTTTGCGGTATTCATGGTGGCGTCGCTGATCGCGCGGGGCGCCCGCTTCTTCATCGTCGCGGCCCTGCTGTGGAAGTTCGGCCCGCCGATCCGCGCCTTCATCGAGGAGAGACTCGGCCTGATGTTCACCCTGTTCATGGCCCTCCTGATCGGCGGCTTCGCCGCGCTGAGGTTCCTGTGAGCGCCGCAGCCCCGGGCCTCGCCGGCCGCCTCGCCGCCCTGCCGGTCGGCGCGCGTGGCCTCGCGCTCGCCGCCGCCATGGGCTCGGTCGGGCTCCTGGCGGCGGCCTATGCCTTCGAGCACCTGGGCGGCCTCGCGCCCTGTCCGCTCTGCCTCTGGCAGCGCTGGCCGCACTGGGCGGCAGCCGGGCTTGGCCTCGCGCTGCTGGCGGCTCCGGTGCGCCCGCTCGCGCTCCTCGGCGCTGTGGCGATGCTCGCGGGCGCGGGGCTCGCCGGCTACCATGTCGGGATCGAGCAGGGCTGGTGGGCGGGGCCCGCCACCTGCGTCGCCCCCGACATCGCCGGGCTCAGCCCCGAGGAGCTCTTCGAGCGGATCATGGCAGCACCCGTGGTGCGCTGCGACGAGATCGCCTGGAGCTTCCTCGGCCTGTCGATGCCGGCCTGGAACGGCATCGCCTCGCTCGGCCTCGCCGGCCTCTGGGCGGGAGCCTACGCCTCGAGCTCGGCGTCCCAGTAGAGGTAGTCCATCCAGCTCTCGTGCAGGTGGTTGGGCGGAAACTTGCGCCCGACGTTCTGCAACTGCTCGGGCGTCGGCCGCATCGCCGGTCGGCGCAGGTTCATGCCGGCCTGGCGCAGGGTCTGCGAGCCCTTGCGCAGGTTGCAGGGGCCACAGGAGGCGACGACGTTGGTCCAGGTCGTCCGCCCCCCGCGCGAGCGCGGCACGACGTGGTCGAAGGTGAGCCCGTCCTTGGCGCCGCAATACTGGCAGGTGAACTCGTCGCGCAGGAAGAGGTTGAACCGGGTGAAGGCTGCCGTCTTCGCCGGACGCACGTATTCCTTCAGCACGACGACCGACGGCAGCGCGATCTCGACCGACGGCGAGCGCACCACCGCATCGTACTCGGCGAGCACGATCACCCGGTCGAGGAAGGCCGCCTTGATGGCTTCCTGCCAGGGCCAGAGCGAGAGCGGAAGGTAGGAGAGCGGCCGGTAATCGGCGTTCAGGACGAGGGCGGGATGGTCGCGGAGGCCTGCGGGGTATCGGATGAAACTGGGCGTGGGCGTGGCGGGGATGGAGTGGCTTCGTCGGGCGGCGGCCGGTGCGGCCGCCCCGGCTATGCTGGTGTCGATCGCTGGTCCGTCCATGGCCTCGGGCACCCCGCTCGGATCGCTGGCCCCTGCCCGCCTTCGGGCGACGAGACCGAAGATTGCATCGACTATATCTCGCCGGAGCGGGGTTACAAGCTTCAACATGGTGCGTGCGCCCGCCCGGCACGCGCAATCTATCCACAGGCTGCCACAATTTTGTGACGCGGCACCGACAAGGGGGGCAGATGCCATGCCCCTGCGCCGCAACTCCTTCTTAGGGCCAAGAAACCTGGAGAGCAGTGCCTGGGGTGCGCGGGTGGGCCAAGCGCCCCACCGTCGATCGACCACAGGCGATCGACCACGAAGTAAACCTTGCGCGCACCCGCGCGCCAGGCTTCGGCGGCAACGGCCGCCGCGCGGACGTTCCGGGTCAGCGCCGCGTCACTCGAGACCCAGCCGGCTGCGGATGAAGGAAAGCGCCAGCCCGAGGCCGTCCGGGGCGATGCCGTGGGCGACCCCCTTCGAGACGTGGGTATAGGTCTCCACGCCCGCCGCCGTCAGCGCGTTCGCCGCCTCCGTCAGCGACGCGACCGGCACCATCGGATCCTGGTCGCCATGCACGAGCAGCACCGGCGGGCGGGAGCGAATCGCGGCGGCGAGCGCCTCGGGCAGGAGCAGCCGGCCGGAGAAGCCGACCAGCCCCGCATAGGGCACCGCCCGGCGCAGCGCGACGTGCAGCATCATCATCGTGCCCTGGCTGAAGCCGAAGAGGACAGTGCGCTCCGGCGGCGTCTCGATCCCGTCGAGGAAGGCGTCGAGCGTGGCGAAGGCGCGCGCGGCGCTCTCCTGCATCTCCGCCTCCGAGGAGCCGTCGAGCCAGGGGATCGGAAACCACTGGTATCCGAACGGGTTGTTGGCGCATCGCTCCGGGGCGTGCGGCGCGATGAAGCGGGTGTTCGGCAGGTGCGGCGCCAGAGGCTCGGCGAGCCCGATCAGGTCGTTGCCGTCGGCGCCGTAGCCGTGGAGGAAGATCACGAGGCTGTCGGCCTCGCCCGAGGCCGCGCCTCTTTCCGGTCCCTTCAGCGTCATCGCACCCCCTCGCGCTGGTTCGCCACCCGGTAGTAGGCCCAGAGCAGCCGGGCGGCAACCGCCCGCCAGGGCGACCAGGCTTCCGCGAGCGCGCGCAGCGCCGGCTCCTTCGGCCGCGCCTCGAGGCCGAAGAGCAGCCGCGTCGCGTCCTGGAGCGCGAGGTCGCCCGGCGCGAAGACGTCCGCGCGCCCGAGGCTGAACATGGCGTAGATCTCGGCGGTCCAGACGCCGATGCCCTTCAGCTCCACCAGGGTTCGGACCACGTCGTCGGTCGGCATCGCCCGCAGGGCCTCGAAGTCGACGCCGCTCGAAGCCAGGGCGCGAGCATAGGCAATCTTCTGCCGGGAGAGGCCACAGGCCCGCAGGTCCTCGTCGGGCATGAGCACGAGAGCGGCCGCGTCGGTGGCGCCCGCCGCCTGCATCCGCCGCCAGATCGCGTCCGCCGCCGCCACCGACACCTGCTGGCTCACGATCGCGCCGAGCAGCGCATCGAACCCGTCGGGCCTACGGCGCAGCGGCAGCGGCCCGCTCAGCGCCAGCGCCTCGGCGAACCGCGGCTCGCGCGCCGCCAGCCAGGCCGCCCCCTCCTCCACGTCCTCGAGCGTCTCGATCAGCCGTCCGACCATGGCCCACCCCGTAGCACGCAGCCGGGCAAGGGGGAACGGCGCGCCGGCGGGCGCCCTTCCCTCGCCTCGCCGCGCGGCGTAGAAGCGCCGGCATGACCGCCGCCGAGCTTCCCATCCCCGACGACGCCCGCGCCCGGCGCAACGTGCGCGTGCTCGTGGCGGCGCAGGGGATCCTCGGCGCACAGATGCCGGTGCATTTCGTGCTCGGCGGCCTCGCCGGGCAGATGCTCTCGCCCAACCCCTGCCTCGCCACGCTGCCGATCTCGCTCACCGTCTTCGGCACCATGCTGGCCGCCCCCTTCCTCGCGGCCTTCATGCAGCGCTTCGGCCGGCGGCCGGGCTTCTTCGTCGGCGCGGGCGGCGGCGGGCTCGGCGCGGCGCTCTGCATGCTGGGGCTCCTGCAGAACTCCTTCGGGCTGTTCCTCGCGGGCTCGGCGCTCACCGGCCTCTACATGTCGGCCCAGGGCTTCTACCGCTTCGCCGCCACCGATGCCGCGAGCGAGGGCTTCCGGCCGAAGGCGATCTCCTACGTGATGGCGGCCGGCCTCGTCTCGGCGATCATCGGCCCGCAGATCGTCAAGCTGACCGCCGACGCGCTCGCACCCATCCCCTTCGCCGGGGCCTACGGAGCGGTGGTGCTGCTCAACCTCGTCGGCGCCGTCGTCTTCCTCTTCCTCGACAGCCCGCGCCCGAGGCCGCCGGCGGCCGACGCGCCGCCCGCCCGCACCCGGCGCGAGCTGCTGCGCGACCCGACGATCGCCGTGGCGATGATCTGCGCCATGGTCTCTTACGCGCTGATGAACCTCGTGATGACCTCGACGCCGCTCGCGGTCGTCGGCTGCGGCTTCGCCACGGCGGATGCCGCCGACGTCGTCATGGCGCACGTGCTGGCGATGTTCGCGCCGTCCTTCGTCACCGGCCATCTCATCGCGCGCTTCGGCGCGGTTCGGGTGATCGCCGCCGGCCTCGTCACGCTCGGCGCCGCAGGCCTCGTCGCGCTCGACGGCGTGACGCTCGGCCACTTCAACCTCGCGCTCATCCTGCTCGGGATCGGCTGGAACTTCGGCTTCATCGGCGCGACCTCGATGCTCTCCGGCGCCCACCGCCCCGAGGAGCGCGGCCGGGTTCAGGGCATGAACGACGCCGCGGTCTTCGGCCTCGTCGGCGTGGCCTCGCTCGCCTCGGGCGGGCTGATGAACTGCATCGGCACCGACCCGGTCGAGGGCTGGACCGCCGTCAACCTGGCGATGATCCCCTTCCTCGCGCTCGCCGCGGCGGCGCTGCTCTGGCTCACGCTCTCCCGCCCGCGCGCCGCCGCGCTCCGCTGACCCCTCACCAGCGCCCCGTCAGCGCGCGAGCCGCCAGACCCGCGCGGGCGCGGAACTCCGAGGGCTCCGGCGCCTCGGCGAGCGACGGCTCGGCCT
>SKOX01000372.1 GCA_007119835.1 Paracoccaceae bacterium | reverse complement strand
GCCGTCACGGAACCCCTCGCGCGCAGGCGCGCGCGGTTCTGCAAGCTTTCCACCCCTTCAAGCGCCTATCCTTGCGAAAACGAATACTTGCACGACGCGTGAAAGTGTTCGGCATCAACGCCTTGCACGTTCATCACGGGCGTCGAGCTCGTAGACCGCCTCTACACCTTCCATCTGCGGATCGACGATCCGCTCTTCCGGGTAGAGAACGAACGCTGGGCAGCGGCGGCAACCGCGCATTGGGACAAGCCGAAGCCCGATGCGATCCTCTGTGCCATTCCATCGGAAGCGCCCGCGCGTGGCTGGGCTCCGCAGCAACTACTCTGTTGACCCACCGCCGAAAACTCCAAAAGGGCTCCGCGCAGCGGTCTGGAGGCGCTCGATGATCCGCTCCAGGCCGTTGATCTGCTTGACTAACTCTGCGTCCGCGAAGGACTTGTATCCCGTCAGGTGCGTGATCTCCTTGCGGGTGCGCGGCCGCTTCAGCTGGTAGCAGTAGATCGGATAGGCGTAGGGGACCTCCGGGGACTCCTGCAGTCCCAGGCGGGCGCCGAACATGTCGAAGCGGTCAGTGCTCCTGTTCTCCGGCGACAGGATCGTAGAGCGGAACCCGACGCCGTGCCTGGCCTTTCCGAACGAGAAGATCAGGCCTCCGCGCGGAAAGATGATGCCGCGCACCCTGCGGCGGACGCCGTTGGTCATCGGCCGCTGCGTCAGGAACTCGGCGATCGGCGAGCGCACGCTCGGGCCCCTGATCAGCATCCAGGCGCAGATCAGCTCGGAGTTCTTCGTGCCGTTCTTGTTGAGGCGAAGGATCAGGAACGAGCCATTCTCCCCGGTGCGCTGGGACTGGAACGTGCGCTGCGTACCTTCGAGGTCGAGCCAACTGGCGAGGGCGTTCGGCAAGTCGATCGGCGGGCTGTAGATCGAGCGCACAAGGTCAGGCAGGCGCGCCGCCAGCTCCACCCACTCCTTGTCCCGAATGGCGGTGTCGAGGCGGGCCACGTGCGCCTCGATCTCCCCATAGGAAAAGGGCTGGACGCCAAGCATCTGCTTCTGAAGCCGATTGTGCCGATCGCGGGGAATGCCAAGGACGTCGCACATCTGGGTGTAGGTGAGGCGCCTGAGGGCCTTCAGCTCCTCCAGCAGACGCGCCAGCTCGTCACTCCTCAACCGTGCCCTGACGATCGATCGCATGCAGCGCGTTCCCCCGCCTCGGACGCGCCAGCGCCGCGTACGAAATTCGGCATAGCCATGCGGATTTCCGCATGCAGGTCAAGGAATCCTGTGGGGCAGACCCGGCGCGGCGCATGATCCGGGCGAAAGCCGCATGTCCATCATGTTGTTATCGCGATAGAATCCGGCACGATGGATTGGCGGCAGTTCCTAGACGGCAAATCGGAGCCGACCCATGATTCGTCTTGCCAGAGCCCAAGACTTCGACCGCGACGGTACTCCGACCGCAAGTCGCCCCACCTATATCCTGCCTTCCATGACAGAGGCGATTGCCGACGCCGCGGCCTGCGCCGATCCTTCGGGGCACCTCAGGGAGGTGGGGTCTCAGCGGTTCCGCGTCAGCAATGGCCCCGGCTACGGACCCGCCTCGCGCGCGCTGGCGGAGGAGGCGCTCAACAAGACCCGGCAACGCATCGCCAACCGGCAGCGGCAGCTTCTCCGGACGCCGGAAACCTGCACCATCGCGCGACCCAGCGACGTTCCGCGCCCGCGCCTCTACACGGTGATGGGCTGGGCGATGCTGGCCGTCGCGCTCGTCATGCTGACACCGATCCCGCTGGTGGTTGCCATCGGCATCGCGGAGGCCGCGATGACGCTCGATGCACTGATCGAGCAGCCATGGCTCGCCCTCTTCTACGGGTTCGCTCCCTGGGGCGCCGTGGCGGCGCTGAAGCTGCTCCGCCATGCCCTGCTCTGCGAGACTCAGAAGTCGTGGCTAGACACCGGCCTCGCGGTGGCCACGCTCGCGGCCTTCGTGCTCTGGATCCAGAGTTACTCCGCCGCCTTTCTCGCCGATACGAGCGCCGGCATGGAGGCCGCCTTCGACGCCGCGGCAGGTATGGCGACCTTCTACAAGGCCCAGCTTACGCTGGAGGTCACCGCCGGCTACGCCGCCTGGACGCTTGCCGAGCGCCTCCTGTCGCACGGGATGACCCATGAGGTCGTGCCGAACGCCGCCCATCGGGCGCTGCTCGAGGCCGAGGAGCGCGACCGCGCGCGCGAGGCAGAGCAGGCGGCAAACCTCGATGCGGTCGACGATGCGGTCGCGCGTTACGCCGCCGCCGAAGTCGACTTCGTCAGGACCAGTCTTGGTCGGCTCGCAGCCTACCAGGAGCGGCTGAAGGCGCTGTCCAACGAGGCTCACGCCGACGCTCGGAACGCCCTGCGGACGGAATTCACCCAGGAGGAACCGCGAAAGGAGATCCATCAAGATGACTAGACACGCAACCCTTCGAGCCTTCGCCGCAAGTCTCGCGACGGCAGCCGTGCTCGGGCCGCACCCGACCCTGGCCACGACCTGGGACATCGTCGTGCCGCCGAACATGCCCGGGAGCGACGCCCTCAAGGCGGAGATCTGGGACTTCTTCCTGCACGGCCTGGCGCCGGGCGAGCGCCTGACGCTCTACGACGGCATGGACGGCCGCGAGATCCTCCGCATTGCCATCCCGAACGAAGAGCGCTTCGGGGATGAGCGGGTCAGGACGAAGGCTCTCGGCCGCGAGACAGCGCAACTCTCGCGCGCCATCGACGCGCTCTCCGACGAGGACAATCCGTCGATACCCTACAGGATAAACCTTCCCGGTCTCGTCTACGAATACGCCCAGACGAGGACGAGCGACGAGCGCCAGCTTCTGGTCATCACGTCGGGGATGCACCTGTCCGATCTCGAACCCAGCTTCAGCTTCCGCCTCGTCGGATCCGAACTCTTCCTGCCGACGGACACGCATATCGAGGCGCCGCTGTCGGAGAGCCCCTACGGCACGCGAGGGCTTGAGGCGGCGCTCAACGGCGTTGTCGTGCACATCTGCCTGCAGTCCGACGGTGACCAGCTGACGACGTACCAGAAGGATGAGTTGCGGCGGTTCTGGTCGCTCTACGTCCGCTGGCTCGGCGGCGAACTCGCCACCTTCACGGAGAGCCTGCCCGGCTGCTTCGACCGATGGCGCGGCAAGGCGAGCGGGAGCCTGCCGGAGGAGGCGCTCGACATATCGAGCAACGTTCTGGCAATGCGCCGCGTGACGCGCACACCGCTTGAAAGTCCGGAGCCGGGCGGTCGGACCCCTCTGCCGGAGGGCGTCGAGACCTTTTCGCTGTTCGCGTCCAAGCCGCACCCCAGCCTTTACGGCGTCGCCGTCACGACCGGGACCAAGTACCGGACCGACGAGCATCCCCGGTACATCTACTCCTGGTGCTACGCGATGGTGCAGCATGGCGGCGCGACCGTCCGTGTCGAGATCGGCACCAAGATGCCCGATCTGGACGTCGAATGGCCGCCCATCCCGGTCGGCACCCTCAACGCCGCGGGCATAAGTCAGGAAGAGGCGGAAGCCAGCCGACGCGCGTGCCAGTTCCCCTCCGATGCAGCGTAGACCGCCGCGAGCGCCGCATGACCATCGGCCGCTTCCCGGCCTAGTCGACCAGCGCCGCGCGGGAAGAGGCCAGTGGCTCAAGCGCAAGATCAATCTCGGCATCGACCCACTGCAGGAGGCCGTCGCGCGGACGGCGGACGCGGTTGCCGCGCGCGAGGCCCCTACCCTGGTGCGGGCGTTCATCGCGCGGATCATCGAGGGCGAGAGGCTGGCGGCGGCCTAAGAGCTGGCTGGGCCGGACGTATGGACCTATCGCCAGCTCGTTTAGGAGGCGGCCAATGCCGCAGGCGCACGGACGCGGCTGGTGAGCGTGCCCTTCCCGCTCTGGGGCTTCGGCGCTCGCCTGCCCCACGGACGACATCCACAGAGGCAAGACTGATGAGACCGTGAGTGGCGGCATGCTCGCCCATCAGCCGCGCGACGGTGCAGCGCGCGACATCCAGCCCCTCGCGGCGCAGCTGCCGCCAGACCTTGCGGACGCCGTAGACCCGGAAGTTCTCCGTCCAGACCCGCTCGATCTCCGGGCGAAGAACGGCGTCACGCCGTGCCCGCGCGGGCGCTCTGGAGGGGTACTCCCGCCGTGCGACATGCGCGTGATACGTCGATGGGGCGATCGGCAGCACCCTGCAGATCGGCTCGACCCCGTGGACGTCGCGATGCGCGTCGATGAAGGCGATCATGTCCTGGGCCGGCGGTCGAGCTCAGCCTGCGCAAAATTCGCCGAGGCCTTCCGCAGGATCTCGTTGGTCTGGCGCAGCTCGCGGTTCTCGCGCTCCAGCGCCTTGAGCCGCTCCCGGACCTCGCTGGTCATCCCCTCCCGGAGACCGTCATCCCGTTCGCGCTGCCGCACCCAGCTCCGCAGCGTTTCGCCGCTGCAGCCGATCTTCGCCGCAATCGAGCAGATCGCCGCCCATTGTGAGGCTTGCTCGCCTTGGTGCTCCAGCACCATCCGAACCGCCCGTTCTTTGACTTCGGGCGAGTAGGTCTTCGTCGTCTTCCTGGCTTCCATGGTTACATCCTCTCAGGAGTTGGAGCCTCCGACAAACCCGGGGGGGTTCACCCTCTTGCTTCCACAACGCTTCCATGCAGCAGCTGGATGATGATCACGGTAGCAGGATGATCACGAGAGGGCCCAGAGCTGTCTGACGTGAGCTTTCCTCCGACACGGCCGCGCGCGGCAGCGCTGCCCCTCCGCGCAAGGTGGCTGCTCAGACAAGGGCGCACCTGCGGACCCGCTGCGTACACCCGCGAGCGAAGGAAAGCCATCGGCGACGGCATAGCCCAGGGCTCCGAACTCAAATGACAGGTGACAGGGGCGGGGTTCTCTGAATCGATGCGGCGGCCCTGAATCGGAGCTGCTCATGATCCCGTCTTCCGCCGAAACCCT
>SKOX01000225.1 GCA_007119835.1 Paracoccaceae bacterium | reverse complement strand
CGGTTGTGGAGATCCCGGTCCCGCGCCATCTCGTCGGGCACGAAATACTCGATCGTCTCCTGCCAGAGCGCGGAGAGGCGCTGAAGCCCTCCCGGGCCGTCGCTCGCGATGCTCACCATGGGGTCGTCCCCTCGCTTGCCCGGTCTCGACCCTAGGCCGCAGAGGTGCGAACCCTGCGCGCGGCGCGGTTGCCCGCGGGTTAAGCCGCGCCCGGTTCTCCCCGCGAAGGCGAGGGAAATCCGCAAGAAGGTTAGCGAGCGCCACGCGGTCTTCACCGCGCGTTAACGCTGTCCGATGCACCTTCTCGAGCCTCAGGCCGGCACAATCGGCCCTTTTTTATACAGGAGGCAACGATGCTTCTGCGCCTGGCGCTGGCCGCTTTCATGACCGCTGCCGCGGTGCACCCCGCTGTGGCGCAGAGTCTGCGCGCCGGCGGCACCGACTGGTCCGGGCCCTATGCGACGATCTTTGCCGGCGGATTGTGGAGCGATGGCCGCGCCCGTCGGGACGCGTTCCAAGGGCCGCTTATCACGCTCGACGTCGAGAACGGCCTCTTCCCGCTCGAGCAGCGGGGGACCGAGGTGGGGCCGTTCGGCGGCATCGGATTGGGCTACAACCTGCAGCGAGACGCCTTCGTCTTCGGTGTCGAGGCCGATCTTGGGATTGCCGACACGAGCGTGCGTCACCGCTTCAGCCGCATCGATCCGAACCCCGACCCGCTTTTCAACGGCGTCGAGACGAACACCAGCTACCTCACCGAGTTCGACCGGCTGTCCACGCTGCGGCTGCGGACCGGCTACGCCTTCGGCCCGACGCTCCTCTACGCCACGGGGGGTCTTGCGGCCGGCCGCGTCACCAACCGCTTCACCCTCGACCTGCCGAATCTCGTCATCCCGGGCGTCGTCGACGGCTACAGCCTGCCCGACCACAGCACCCGGGGCACGCGCACCGGCTATATCGTCGGCGCCGGCATCGAACGGCGCATCGGCGCCGCGCTGGGCCTCCGGGCGGAGGTGATGCACTTCAACCTGCGCGACGTCACGATCCGCGGGCGCGACGAAACGATCTTTGCGGGCGAGGGGCTCGACTACCGCTTCCGCAACTCGGGGCAGATCGGACGGATCGGCCTGAGCGTGCGCTTCTGAAGGTCGCGGGCGGCCCTCAGCAGGGGTCGCCCACGACCTCGGCCGACTGGTAGCGCCTGGTTTCCGCCACGACCCCCGTGCCGAGCATCAGGACAAGCTCGTCGGGACCGACCATGGCGACTTCCGCCCGCACCGCCCGCTCTCCTTCACGCCACTCGAAGGTGGTGTCACCGGTCCAGCGCCACGGTGCGAACCTCGGCTCTTCCCAGCAGCTGGCGGTCATCAGCTGGCCGCCGCTCATCCAGGCCCGGGTCGTGCCGGGCGCTGCTGCGCCCTCCTCGATCCAGGCGCGGTTCTCCAGCAGCCGCGCCCAGCCCTCGTCGCCGCGCGACGCCTCGCGTCCGGCGCCGCAGCCCACCAGCGCGAGGCAGCCTGCCAGCGCCAGCACGGTCCGTGCCGCAACGCCGCGACGACACGCCGCCCGAGGCGTCCGGGTCCGCGCGGCCGTCGCACTCGCGAGCCCCATGCGCCGCACCCCTTTTTAGGCCGTAACCTCGCGTGGACGAAAGCGACTATAGAAGGACTCTCCACGCTCCGCGAGATCGCGAAGAAGCCGCGGCGGCTCGAACCGTTCGCCATGCCTTCGCGCCAGCCCGTCGCTGATCTCCACGGCACGCGCGGCGCCGAGGAGGTCGAGCCAGGCGAACGGGCCGCCCGACCAGGGCATGAAACCCCAGCCGAGGATCGCGCCGACGTCGCCCTCGCGTATGTCGCTCAGCACGCCCTCCTCGAGCGCCCGGACCGCCTCGAGCGCCTGGATGAGGGCGAGCCGGTGCTGGACCTCCTGCAGCGACGGCTGCTCGGCGACGGGCGGGTAATGCTCCCGCAGCCCCGGCCAGAGGCCGGTGCGCTTGCCCTTCTCGTCGTAGGCGTAGAAGCCCGCCTTGGCCTTGCGGCCGAGCCGCCCCAACCCCGCGAGCGTCTCGAGCACGTCGTCCGACGGGCTCTCGGGATAGGCTGCGCCGAGGGCCGCCCTGGTCGCGCGGGCGATCTTGACGCCGAGGTCGATCGAGGTCTCGTCGACGAGCTGCAGCGGGCCGAGCGGAAGGCCGAGCTGCCGCGCCGCATTCTCCACGAGGGGCGGCGCGATCCCTTCGGCGACCATGCGCATGCCTTCGTTGAGGTAGGGGATGATGCAGCGGTTTGCGTAGAAGAAGCGGGCGTCGCCGACGACGATCGGTGTCTTGCGGATCTGGCGGACGAAGTCGAGCGCCTTGGCAACGGCGCGGTCGCCGGTCTCGCGGCCGCGGATGATCTCGACCAGCATCATCTTGTGGACGGGAGAGAAGAAGTGGATGCCGATGAACTGCTCCGGGTTCCGTGACGCCCGGGCGAGGTCGCCGATCGGCAGGGTCGAGGTGTTGGTGGCGAAGATCGCGTCGGAGGGCAGGTGCTGCTCGGCGACCCGCGTCGCTTCAGCCTTCACGCCGGGATCCTCGAACACCGCCTCGATCACGAGGTCGCAGCCCGCGAGCGCCCCGTAGTCCGGAGTGGCGGTGATCCGCGCGAGCGTCTCTGCCTTCTTGTCCTCCGTGACCTTCCTGCGCTTCAGCCCGTCGTCGAGGATCGACGCGACCTGGGCCTTGCCGCGGTCCGCCGCCTCCTGGTCGCGGTCGATCAGAACGACCTCGATCCCCGCCTGCGCGGCGACGTAGGCGATGCCTGAGCCCATCATGCCGGCGCCGAGGAGGCCGAGCCTTGCGACCTTCTGGTCCGGCGCCTCGGGCCGCACCGCACCCTTCTCGAGCGCCTGCTTGTTGACGAAGAGCGACCGGATCATTGCCGAGGACGACGGGTTCATCAGGATGGAGGTGAACCAGCGGGCCTCGATCCGGAGGGCGACATCGAAGGGCACTTGCGCGCCTTCGTAGATCGCCGAGAGCATCGCCTTGACCGCCGGATAGACACCCTGGGTGCGGCCGTGCACCATGGCGTTGGCGCCGACGAAGGCCATGAAGCCTGCGGGGTGGTAGGGCGCGCCACCGGGGAACTTGAAGCCCTTCTGGTCCCACGGCTTGACGATGTCGGCATCCGAGGCGCCGAGTACCCAGGCCCTGGCCGCGGCGAGGAGCTGGTCCGGGTCGACGACCTCGTCGATCAGGCCGGCGGACTTCGCCGCCTTCGGCGACAGCATCTTGCCCTCGAGGAGGATGGGCGCGGCCGCCATGAGCCCGAGCATCCGGGCGACACGGGTGGTGCCGCCCGCGCCGGGAAAGATGCCGACCAGGATCTCCGGCAGGCCGATGCGCGCTTTCGGCTGGCCCGCGACGAAGCGACGGTGGCAGGCGAGGCCGATCTCGGTGCCGATGCCCGCCGAGAGGCCGGGCGAAGCCCAGGCGACGGGCTTGCCGCCGCGGTTCCTGTCGTCCATGCCGGCGCGCTCGATCTTGCGCAGGAGGCCGTGGAGCGTCATCAGGCCGTCGAAGAGGCCGCGGGCGGGGTCGTCACCGGCCGTTTCCTTCATCTGGGCAATGAGGTTGAGGTCCATGCCGCCGGCGAAGTCGGCCTTGGCGCTGGTGATGACGATTCCGCGGCAGGTATCGTCGCCGAGGGCGCGGTCGATGCAGGCGCCGAACTCGCGGAGGCCAGCCTCGTCGAGCACGTTCATCGAGCGGCCAGGCAGGTCCCAGGCGATGGTGGCGACGCCGTCGGTGTCAAGGTCGTAGTGGAAGACGGTCATGGCTGGCCTCCTTCAGACGCGCTCGATGATCGTGGCCGCGCCCATGCCGGAGGCGACGCAGAGGGTGGCGAGGGCGGTGCCGGCACCCGTTCGCTCGAGCTCGTCGAGAGCGGTCCCGAGGATCATCGCGCCGGTGGCGCCGAGCGGATGGCCCATGGCGATGGCGCCGCCGTTCGGGTTCACGCGGGCGGGGTCGGCCTCGAAGGCCTGGAAGAAGCGCAGGACGACGGCCGAGAAGGCCTCGTTAACTTCGATCACGTCGAGATCGCCTAGCCCCATGCCGGCGGCGGCGAGCACCTTCTCGGTCGCGGGCACCGGGCCGGTCAGCATGATGGTCGGGTCAGTGCCGACCTTGGCGGTGGCGCGGATGCGGGCGCGGGGCTTCAGGTCGTGGCGCTCGCCCCATTCCTTCGTGCCGACGAGGATCGCGGCGGCGCCATCGACGATGCCCGACGAGTTGCCGGCGTGGTGGACGTGTTCGACCCGCTCGAGCTCGGGATAGCGGAGGATCGCGACGGCGTCGAAGCCGGGCATGGCCTCGCCCATCTCCTTGAAGGCGGGGGAGAGGGCGCCGAGGGACTGCATGTCGGTACCGGGCCGGAGGTGCTCGTCGCGCTCGAGGATGGCGAGGCCGTTGCGGTCGGTCACGGGGACGACGGAGCCGGCGAAGCGGCCCTCCTCCCAGGCGCGGTGGGCGCGGCGCTGGCTTTCGACGGCGAAGGCGTCGACGTCGTCGCGGGAGAAGCCGTGGCGGGTCGCGATGATGTCGGCGGCGATGCCCTGGGGGACGAAGTAGGACTTCATCGCTACCTCGGGGTCGGCGGCGATGGCCGCGCCGTCCGAGCCCATGGGCACGCGGCTCATCATCTCGACGCCGCCGGCGATATAGGCCTCGCCGGCGCCGGCCCGGATCTGGTTGGCGGCGAGGTTCACCGCCTCGAGACCGGAGGCGCAGAAGCGGTTGATCGAGAGGCCGGGGATGGTCTCACCCAAGGAGGAGAGCAGGACTGCGGAGCGGGCGAGGCAGCCGCCCTGCTCGCCCACCTGGGTGACGTTGCCCCAGATAACGTCCTCGACCGCGTCGGCGGGCAGGCCGGAGCGGTCCTTCAGCGCGTTCAGGATGTCGGCGGAGAGGCGCAGCGCGGTGACCTCGTGCAGCGCGCCGTCCTTGCGGCCGCG
>SKOX01000210.1 GCA_007119835.1 Paracoccaceae bacterium | reverse complement strand
TTCCAGGGGCGGAACACCGAGGACGGCGAGCCCACCTTCGATGGCGGGCTGGTCGCGGGCGCCGCCGGCCTCTGTCTCCAACTCGCCGACGGCGATTGGGTGCCATGCGAAGGGCCGGCGGTCGACGGGGCCAAGGTCATCGCGCTCATCCCGCAGACAGACGTCGAATGGGGCGCCCACTTGGAGCGCGCCGAGCATCCGGACTACCGCTACATCGAGATCGCCGGCGTGTCCCACATCCCGGTTCCAGCGGCCGACTTCCGCGAGGCGGGCCTGCCCGAGCAGAATCCGGTCGACTTCGCGCCGGTCTTCCGCGCGGCGCTGGTCAACCTGAAACGCTGGCTCGACGGGGAGGAGCCACCGCCAAGCGTGGAGATGGAGCTCGGCGACGAGGAGGTGGCCGAGGTCATGGGCGCTCCCGTCCGGCTCGCCAGAACCGATCCCGACGGCAATGCGCTCGGCGGCCTGCGGCTTCCGCACATGCTGTCCGAGGACGGCGAGGCGGGAGCGCCGCGAGGCCGCTACACCGGTTTCGCGCTCGATTGGGCCGACGAGAACCCGTATTTCGCGATCGCCGGGTCCTTCGAGTCTTTCCCGCAGGAGCGGCTCGCGAAGCTCTACCCGAGCAGGCAGGCCTACATAGATCGCGTGACTGCAGCCGCCCGCACCCTCGCCGAGCAACGATACATCCTGCCAGAGGATGCCGAGGCGTACATCGAGGCGGCACAGGAGAGCGCTCCCGTCGACTGAACCCCGGGGCGTGGGGTGACCTGCGGGCGCTGAATCGACGGCCTTACCGAGCACGAGCTGCCAAGCTCACCAGTTGAAGATCGCTAACTGGAGGCGAGCTCACCCACACGGAGATCAGGAAGGAGGCGGACAAGTGGTGCAGGCGGATTTCAAGGCGATGGAGCGCAGCGGCTGGAGCGAGCGGGCGGCCATCTATAACGATTATACCGGCACCCTTTGCCGGCAGGCGATCGCTCCCCTTCTCCACGAGGGTGAGGTCGCCGGGAGCCATGCAGTGCTCGACGGCGGTTGCGGCACGGGAGCGGCCGCCGCCGAGGCGGCGCGTCTGGGCGCGAGCGTCACCGCTGTCGACTTCTCCGACGATATGGTTGAGGTCGCGCGAGCCAGGTGTCCGGGCGCGGCTGTCTGCGCCGGCGACGCCGAGGCGCTCGTATTCGAGGATGCCTCGTTCGACCGGGTCGTGTGCAATTTCGGCATCCTCCACGTGGCGGATCCCGACCGGGCGATCGCCGAGGCTGCTCGGGTTCTCAAATCCGGTGGGCGCTACGCCTTCACCGCCTGGAGAGGCCCGGAGGTGTCCCCCTTTTTTCGCATCGTCATGGATGCGGTGAGCGAGAGCGGCACGCTGGACGTCGACCTGCCGCCGGCGCCGCCGATGTTCCGCTTCTCGGACGAGGCGGAGTGCGCGCGCACACTGCGAGCCGCCGGCTCACCGACATCCGGTGCGCAGATGTCCCGGTCAAGCTGGAGTTCGTGCTGGAGGATCTCCCCGACTTCCTCAGGAACACCTTCGTCCGCACCACGATGCTGCTCGATCGGCAGACGCCCGAAGCGCGCGCAGCGATCGAACGGACGCTTGTGGACAAGCTCGCAGCTTTCTCGGACGGGAGGCAGGTCTCGGTCCCCTTCCCGGCGCTCGTCGCGAGCGGAGTCCGCAGGACACCTGAAGCTTCTCAGCGTCGGTGATGCCAGATCTTGTGCAGAAGCCGACCTGCTCGCGCTGGACGGGCCGAGCGGCGGGGTCATGGCGAGGCGTCGGGTTCGGTGACGATGGCGTGCCGATCGAGCGGGTTGTCCGCGAGGATGGAAGGTTCTGCAAATTTCAGTCCGAGAAGAACCCCGATGATCACCGAGAGACGCATCTGCCCGTGGGCGCGCTGCACGAGCGCATGATCGAGGACATGCGCGTGCGCGGCATCGGCGAGAAGACGCAGAAGTACTACGTCCGGCGCGTCGGGTGCAGGCACCGCGGCGCGGTAGCACGCTCCTCTCGGAGCTTCCTCCACGCGATCTCCACGAGTCCCCCAAGCATGGCAACGCTAACCGCGCCTAAAGTCGCGAAGCGGCGCAGACGCGAGGAGGAGACATGAGCAAATTAACCCGCAGACATCTTCTCGGAACGGGTGCGGCGGGTCTCGCCGCCGCCGGCGCGGGCGGCGCCTTGGCGTCGGAGAGCGCGGTGACGCCGGAGGAAGTCCGGGCGGGCGGAAACCCACCCTTCTACCGCACGCGGCTTGGCGGGGCGGAGATCACCATCGTCAGCGACGGCACGATCGGGTTTCCGCCCCCGCTGGTCCTGCCGGAGGTGCCGGAGGCGGAGCGGCAGGACTTCCTCGCGGCACGCTACCAGCCGCAGGACAGTGTGCCGCTGCAGCTGAACGCAATGGTGGTGGATCTGAACGGGCGGCGCGTGCTGATCGACACGGGCTGCGCAGGCAAGTTCGATCCCACGGCCGGGCGGCTGCCGATCAACATGGTCGCGGCCGGGATCGAACCCGAGAGCATCGACGCGGTGGTGGTGACGCATCTCCATCCCGACCACCTGTGGGGGGCGACGGATGCGGCAAATGCGGCGCCGGTCTTCGAGAATGCCGAGATCGTCGTGCCGGTGCGGGATCTCGACCACTGGTACGATGCGGATCTCGCCGACCGCCTGGAGGGGGAGCTGTTCCGCGCGGTGGCAGAGGGGACTTATGCCCATCTGCGGCGGCTCGACGACCGGCTGCGCCCGGTCGAGGCTTCGGGCGAGGCGGTGCCCGGCGTGCGTTTCATGCCGACGCCCGGGCACACGCCGGGCCACGCCTCGCTGCTCCTGGAGAGCGAGGGCGAGGTGCTGATGAGCACCGGCGACGCGGTGGTGGAGCCCTTCTTCTCGCTTGAGCGGCCGCGATGGCGGTTCGGCCTCGACTGGGATCCCGACGAGGCCGTCGCGTCGAGGCTGGCCTTTCTGGAGCAGGCGGCGGGCGAGCGCGTGCGGGTCTTCGGCTTCCACATGCCCTGGCCGGGCTTCGGCCACATCGCGCGGCAGGGCGACGCCTTCCGCTGGATCCCGGAGAAATGGCGCTGGGAGCCTTAGCCGGCTAAAAGGCGCGCCATCGGCGGCGAGGTGCGGACAGGCGGCAGCGGCGCGAGCGATCAGCTCGGAACTTGGCGGTCTACCTTCGTGCACCGCGGCCGCTTGAGAACGGTCACTGCGACCCCGCTGCCGGCGTCGGCTCAACTTCCGGACGCCTCAGGATTGCAGAAGACGCCGATGACGCGCCAGAGGGCGGAGCGACCGACAGCGTAGCCGGTCGGTAGCTGCGAGACCTCCGGCCAAGGCGCTGCAAGGTTTGGGTGCGGCGGTGTCAGGTGTGCCTACCCAGTCGAAGAAGCGCGTGCGCTGCGCCTGACAGCAAGTCTAAAACAAGTCTAAAAGCTGTGGCCATCATCCTGGCTCATGGATAGACTGTCGACGCTGCCGCCGTCGTGCGGCTGCGCGGCGGCGATGGCGTGGACCCACATGGAGAACCAGCCATGAAGCGCAAGAGCTTGCTCGCGACTGCCGGACCCTTCCTGCTCCTGGTCGCCACGGGCGCGGCGAACGCGGCCGACGTGACCGCGGAAGAGCTGATGCAGCGCCTCGAGGGGGTGGCGCCGCCAGCGGTGCTCGAAAACGCGACGCTCGTGCACATCACCGAAGACGGCGAGATGCAGACGGTGCGCGAGGGCACCAACCAGTGGACCTGCATGTATCCCGGCACCGACCCGATGTGCGTCGACGAGCCGGGCCTCGCGTGGATGCAGGCCTACATGACCCAGGGCGAGCCGCCGGAGGCTCCAGGCTTTGCCTACATGCTGCTCGGCGACGAGGGGGCGAGCAACATCGACCCCTACGCCGAGGGGCCGACCGAGGACAACGAGTGGGTCCAGACCGGCCCGCACGTGATGATCTTCGGCGCGCCGGAGATGTTCGAGTATTATCCCGTCGAGCCCGATCCGAGCCAGCCTTACGTCATGTGGCGCGACACGCCCTATGCGCACCTGATGATCCCGACCGAGTGACGGTCGGCCGGGCGGGGCGGCAGGCGCCGCCCCGTCTGAGCCCACACGCTGGCTCGGTCGCGCGTCGCGCCAGCGTCCTCGGCACCGGAGACGCTCGACAGGAGGATGGCGTGAAAGGACATCGATCGCTTCGGGCTGCGGAGGCGCACTGACCACTGAAAGCGGAACAACGCGGTGACTATGGACTACTTCGATCTCGGCACCTACGGCCGGACGATCAGCACCACCTCGGATCAGGCGCAGATCTGGTTCGACCGCGGCCTCGTCTGGCTCTACGGATTCAACCACGAGGCGGCGATCGACTGTTTCCGCAAGGCGCTCGATGCCGATCCGGACTGCGCGATGGCGCAGTGGGGCATCGCTCACGCCGCCGGGCCGAACTACAACCGGCCATGGGAAACCTACGAGCCCGGGGAGAAGGCCGAGGCGATGGCGGTGGCCCGCGGCGCGGCCGAGGCGGCGGCAGGGCTGGCCGACCGCGCCACGGAGGCCGAGCGGGGGCTGATCGCAGCCGTCCGGCACCGCGCGCCCGAGCCGGACGTGGAGGACTTCCTGCCCTGCCACGACGCCTATGCCGCGGCGATGCGCGAGGTGTGGCGGGCGCATACAGACGATCTCGACGTGACGACGCTGTTTGCCGAGGCGATGATGAACCGCACGCCGTGGCAGCTCTGGGACCTGCCGAGCGGGCAGCCTGCCGAGGGCGCCGACACGCTCGAGGCGAAGGACGTGCTCGAGCGCGCGGTCCGCGAGGTGCCGGGCGCCTGGGACCATCCGGGCCTCCTGCACATGTACATCCACCTCATGGAGATGTCGCCGCACCCCGAGGCCGCGCTGCGCCACGGTGACCGACTCTCGAACCTCGTGCCCGATGCCGGGCACCTGATCCACATGGCGACGCACATCGACGTGCTCTGCGGCGACTACCAGCAGG
>SKOX01000405.1 GCA_007119835.1 Paracoccaceae bacterium | reverse complement strand
CGCCCGCCGCAGCGCCGAGGACTATCACTTGCAACATGTGCACTCCCTCGGGTTGCGGCGGGCGGGCGGCTGGCGATTACTTGCGCTTGGCGCAGGCGTACATGTTGATTTCCATGCCGACTTGGACTTCGGCGATCTTCGGGGTTTTCCAAGCCATCTGTCTTCTCCCTTGGGTTTCGCGACCGATTGTCGCAAGCTCAGTTTGTACGAAACACCAGACAGCATGCTATCTATACATATCATAGACTCATGTTTCGCTGTCCCGTCAGCCGGGCCTGGGCCATGCACTCACCTCAGAGCGCGGGCGCAACGTGAAAGGGGTCTGAGGTGCTCTCGCGCGCCAAAAAGGGCGGAGTTTCGTGCATAGGCGGCAGACACTGTCGCCGGCCTTCCGCCTGGAGTGCCTCCAGCAGCTCGGCGTAATGGCGCAATTTGCTATACTGAGAGGGCACCATCGCCACGATCCGGCGCGGCTGAAACCCTACCGGGTATAGACTGATCCCCGCAAAGGCGACTCGGTCCACGATACACGAGAGCGCCGGAGCCAGGCACACGCCCATGCCCGCGCGCACCAGCCCCAATGCGGTGTCATAGCTACGCGTATACGCAATGGGGCGGTTGTTGGGCAGCACGTTGTCATACCATTGCTGGACCCGCTGACTATGCTTTGTTCCGAAGGAAAAGCGGACGGACTTATCCAGAACAGCGGCTGCCTCCGGCTCCAGCTCGCGACCCGGCTCGAAAACTCCGTCGAGCATGACCGAGTCCGGCACTGCGAGGACATAGGGATCCTGCATCAGCGGAACCTGCACGAATCCGGCTCCGGACGCGGCCACCGAGTTCGATGCCATTAGCCCGATATTGGCACGCCTTGCATAGAGCATGTCGAGCACTTCCGAGGGGGCGGCCTCATGAATGTCATATTCAATGTTCACATCCGCGGGGCACAGACTCGCTGCCGCCGGCGGCAACAAGAGGCGCAGCACGGAGTTGATCCCGGCCACCCGAATGGTGATGCGCCCCCCCTCGCTGAACTCTGTAACGCCGTCCTCGAGTTCCTGCATCCCGCGCAAAACCTTCTCTGCCTTTTGCAGAAGAAAGCTCCCCGCTTCCGTCAGCAGCATCTGGTTCGAGCGGCGTTCGAACAACGGTGTGCCAACGATCGACTCGAGGCTGGAAATCTGCTGCGAAAGCGATGGCTGCGTCAGACCAAGCTGTTTGCTGGCGCTCGTCATGGTCTCGGCATTCGCCACCGCCCAGAACACTCTCAGGCGCCGGAGTGTGATCTCGGCGTTGCGTTTGGTTGATGCAGAGCGGTCCGCCTTGTCCGAGCTGCCCATCACCCTCTCCTCGTACGCTCTTGCCGAATGCGCTCACCGGCAAGTCTCTCCCTACGAACCACCGCAGCCGCCATGTCACGCGGGACGAATGACGTCGCTCTAGTGCATGCTTTCCTGCAAATGACGCACGGATACTCCTGGTGACATGAGCGGCGGCCCAGGAGACTCGCAAGCCTGTGCCCACCAGGCGCCCAGGATCGAGAAATCTCTGAATGTTGGTGATGGCACCCAAGGGCGGCATATCTACAGTATTGAAGAGTCACGCTTCCCTGTCCCGGCTGTCCTAGCATATGTGTCTGGCTGGGTCCCTGGCTCAGCACGAAACCCCATCGGTGTGACAGAATACATCGGCTTCCAGGCCGTAGCGCGCGCCCAGCTCGTCCAGAAAGCCCTCCGCCACGAGATCGCGCATGATGGCCTCGACATGCTTGCGCACTGTGGTGTCGCCTCGCCAGAACCCCATCCCGAGCGGAAAACGCCCCAGCTCATCAGGCAGCCATGCACTCGTCCACTCCCCGTTCCCGAAGGTGTATGATGCAAGCAGTGCCTCGGTTATGGCGACATCTAGGGTCCCCGTTTCCAGTCCCTCGCGCAACGCTTCGGGCGAGGGAATGATAATCGTCTCGGCCTCCGTGCGCCGCAGGAACTGTCCCAGCTCGATCCGGTCGAGCCCGGTCATCCCGGCGAAGAAGCCGATGCGCTGGTCCCGCACGCCCAGCTCGAGTGGCTCGCGCGAGTGCATCATCCACCCCGTGACGAGATGGCCCGAAGACGTGTCCATGAACGACTTTGTCGTTTGGCTGAGCGCGACGCCGCCGGCGATCATCTGACACTGGGCGCGGGTGATGCGCCAGGAACGCGGGTTGAAATCGCGCCCCATCGAACGGTTCCTCACGACGTTCAGCCGCCAGCCCGAGCGCGCCGCGATCTCCTGTACCAGTTCGACCTCAAAGCCGGGCCTGTCGGCATCCGCGGTGACCAGCGGCGGATACGCTTCCGGCATGCACACGCTCAGCCGACCGCGTTCCTCCACCTCTCTTAACGCGGTATCGGGCGGCAGAAGGCTGACCGCGAACAGCAAGGCAAAGCACAGCCCGACAGGCACGACCCCGCGCAGGAACGCCAGGACCTGCTCACCCAGGGTGGGAAAAATGCTCTCTTGCACGGCTCAGACCTTCCGGAATTCCCACATTGCCAGCAGAAACAGCCCGATCGCCATTGCCCCGACAACCTGATAGCCCAACATGGGGTCGAACTGATTGAAATTGATAAGAACGCCGCGCATGGCATCGACGGCATAGGTCAGCGGATTGATCTCGACCAGCAGGACGAGCCATTCGGGATATATGACGAGCGTCTGCGCCCTTGTCAGCGACGGGTCGAGCGGAAACACCGAACTGGCGGTGAAGTACAGCGGCAGAATCACGGCGTTGGAAAAGATGCCGAAACTCTCAAAGCCGCGCACGTAATTGGCGATCACGATCCCGAAGGAGGTCAAACCGAAGGCCAGAAGGAACATCAGGCCCAACGCATGGGCGATATCCGTCCAGGTCAGGTTCACATCGACGAAGCGTGCCACCGCGAGCACGAGGCAACCGTGGATCACCGCCGTGGTGGCCCCTCCCAGAACCTTGCCCAGCAGGATCAGATTGCGCGGCATCGGCGATACCAGAACCTCGCGCAGGAAGCCGAATTCGCGGTCCCAAATCAGCGAGACGGCCGACTGGATCGAGGTATAGAGAATGTTGAGCACGATCACGGCGGGAAAGATGAACTGGAGATAGGTATAGGGTACGACAAACCGCACCTCGCCATAGACCTCGCCCCGGAAATAGGGGTTCAACCCGATGCCGAGGATCAGCACCCATAGCAACGGACGGCTGATGCCTCCGATGAGCTGCCCGCGATCGCGCAGCGATCGTTTTACTTCACGCAGCCAAATGGCATAGACGCCCCCGATCAGTCCCACGGTTTTGCTCTCCTCTCAGTTTCGGTCGCCCGCGCCTTTTTCACGCGAGATCGCGGCCGTAGAAATCCGACTGCGGGTCAGACAGGACCAGCTCCCTGATCCGGTGCCATAAATGATCACGCAGTTCGACGAAGCGCCGGTCCGAGCGCAGCGCCGATGTCCAACGGGGTCGCTCGAGCTCGACATCGATCGTTTCGAGCACCTGCCCGGAGCCCATCAACACAATCTTGTCGGCCAGGGTTATGGCCTCGTCCACGCTGTGGGTGACGAAAAGTACCATTGCCTTCTGGCGCTCCCAGACCGACATCAGCTCCATCTGCATCAGTTCGCGGGTCTGGGCGTCGAGGCTTGCAAAGGGTTCGTCCATCAGCAGGATCTGCGGCTCCACCGCCAACGCACGGGCCAGCGCGACGCGCTGGCTCATGCCCCCCGAAAGCTGGCCTGGGTAGCTCTCCGCAAAGCGCGACAAGCCGACGAGCCCGATATAGTGCAGCGCGCGCTCCGCGCGCTCCTTGCGCGATAGCGGCAGCTCCTGAAGCGCAAACTCGACATTACGACGCACGGTGGCCCAGGGGATCAGGCGGAAAGACTGGAACACGAACCCGGCCCCGGGACCGGGTTCGGGGGGCGCGTTCGACAGCAGCACGCTGCCGGAGTCGGGTCTCAGCAATCCGTTGGCGATCCGCAGGATCGTGGTCTTGCCGCAACCCGACGGTCCGATAAGCGCCACGAACTCTCGATCCCTCACGCCGAGCGAAACGCCGTCGAGAGCCGTTATCAACGTCCCGTCGGGGCGGCGAAAGCGCTTCGCCACCCCGTCGAGCACGAGCTGCGGCGGTGCCCCGGTGGAGCGCCGCGCCCGGGCAAGGTTCCGTGACGCGGGTGCCGATGTCATCGCGCCGGCTGGTCCATGCCGTCCATGACGCCAAGGTCTTCGAGCACGGCATCGACAGGACCGAATTCGACCCATTCTCCCAGATCCACGCGGCGAAGATCCTGAAAATCCTCCCCCTCATAGAGCCAGTCGGCGGTATAGGTCAGTTCCTCAGCGCTGATGCCGCCATTGACGCTCCAGCTGTCGACAAATGCTTCGCCGAGCATTTCGAGCGTCTCGCGCGCGACATCGGGGCGCGCCTCGGTCATGGCGTCCACCCACATCGCCGGGTCGTCGGCAAAATCGCGGCTCAGACGCATCAGGGCGCGGATCACCGCCTCCACATCTTCACCGCGTTCCTCCAGCGTCTCGCTGGTCACGATGTTGACCTTGTTCACCACCGGTGCGGCGTCGTAATAGTCGTCCTGCGAGACTAGGATGTGCAGCCCTTCCTTGTCGGGCAGCGATGTCCACACGCCGATCGACATGGTAGTCGCGTCGATCTGCCCGGCCGCCAAAGCCTGTGCGCGTACGGTGGGCTGGCCGAGTCCGATAAGCTCAACATCCGAGTCGAGATCGACCCCGGCGGCGCCCAGCACGGCAGAGCTGAGCGAGTAGTCGAGGCTACCCACCCGACCGACACCGAACCGGTTACCGGCAACATCGGCGGGTGTGGCGATGCCTTCATTCGCGGCGATCAGGAACGGCAGCGCCTTGTTCGGCGAGGTCACTGCGCGCAGATCATCGACGCCGCCGGCCACGAGCTGTAGCAGGGCGCTGACACTGATATTTGCCATCTCGCCCTCGCCCGCCTGCAGCGCCGCGAGGGCCGAAGGCGTCTGCTGGACGCGCACGAGTTCGACATCGACACCTTCTTCCTCGTAATAGCCCAGTCCGATCGCCAGCTCCATCACGGAGTTCGGCACCAGCGGCGCCTCCAGATCGGTCACGATCAGCCTGAAGCTGTCGGCCGACGCCGCCGGGGCGCTCAACGCGATCGTCAGCGCGGCGACCACTGCAGCGCCCTTGGTGTTTCGATATGTCATTGTCATCCTCCCTTGGTTGAGTGATATGGGCCCGTGGCTATCTGCGCCACCTGCCCAGCCTGAGTTCCACATAGCGCAGCGCCTCGGTCACGATGACGCCGATACCAGCGAGCGTGAGCACGATCACGAAGTACTCCGCCATGCGAAAGGTGTTGCCGTAGACCGCCAGGAGCCCGCCAAGACCCCCGATTGCGGTATAGAGTTCCGCCACTACCGTATTGATCAACCCGATCGTCGCTCCCAGGCGCAGCCCGACGATCACGAACGGCAAGGCCCCGGGCAGCACGATCTGCGTGAAGATCCGGAAGCGTCCCGCCCCGACGGAGCGTGCCATTTCGACCAGATCCGCATCTGCCTGGCGGACGCCGGCATAGGTGTTGATGATGATGGGCATCACCGCGCCGAGAAAGACGATGAACATCTTCGCCTCGAACCCCAGGCCCAGCAGCACGATGATGAGCGGGATGAAGGCCACGCGCGGCGTGGCGGAGAGCGCGTAGACGTAGATCTCGAGCGTCTTGCCCAGCACGTTGAACGCGCCCATCAGCAGCCCCAGCGGAATTGCGACGGCTGCGGCGGCGAGATATCCTGAGCCGTAAGTTGCCATGCTCGCGCGGACCGCGTCCTGCCAGCGCCCGGCGGCAAAAAGTTGCTTGGCCGCCTCCCATGTCTCCAGCGGCGATGGGATGAGGTTGCGCGCCACATAGATCGAGGCGATCCACCACAGGAACATCAGCAGCCCGAGAAATGCCAGCCGCAAAAGCGCGACCGTCCAGCCGCCAATATGGTCGGAGGGCTGCGCGGTGCCCGCTGCATTGCCGTTACGCATTGCGTCCCCCCTTGCGCGCGGGTGCCGGTGGCGCCTCGCGAAGATCGCGCCCGGTCAGCGACAGGAACACACTCTCCAGGCTCGGCTGGTCGATCTCGACCTGCTGAAGGCCCGATCCGAATTCGCTGAAAAGCCGATCGACCCCGCCGGTTTCTTCCAGCGGGATAATGATTTGCCCTTCAGCTCCGTCCACAACCCCCTGAAAACGGTCCCGAATCCGCGCAGCCACGTCGGGTGCGTTGGGCGTGGCGCGGATCAGCGCCGTGCCATGTTCGGACTTGAGCTGGGTGGGAGTCCCGTCAGCAAGAATGCGACCATGGTCAATAATGCAGACATGATCGCAGGATTCGACCTCTTCAAGGTAATGCGTCGTCACCAGAACGGTGATGTTTTCGTTCTCGCGCAGTCGCGTGATGTAGTCCCATATCCGCGCGCGTGACTGCGCATCCAGCCCCAGGGTCGGCTCGTCGAGAAAGAGGATCTGCGGCTCGTGCATGAGCGCGCGCGCGATCTCCAATCGCCGCTTCATCCCCGATGACAGGGTGCGCACCACCGTGCCGTGCCAGTCGGTGAGTTCCAGAAGATCGAGCATCTCTTCGATGCGCCGGCGCCGGTCGCTGCGGCGCATCTGATAGACGAGTCCGTGGAATTCCAGATTTTCCATCACTGTCAGCCGGGTATCGACGGTCGATTCCTGAAAGACGACGCCGATCTTGCGACGGATGCGGACGGGATGGCGCATGGCGCTCTCGCCATTCACCGTGATCGAGCCCGAATCCGCCTGGCCGATCGTGCAGAGTAGATCGATCAGCGTGGACTTGCCCGCCCCGTTCGGACCGAGAAGCGCGAACATCTCGCCGTTTTCGACCCGCAGCGAAACCCCGTCCAGCGCCACGACCCGCCCGAAGCGCTTGCTTACCTCCTCCACGACAATTGCAGCTGGCGCGGCAGCGGATTGCGTGCTCATGACAGTACCCCCCTCGCGCGCAGCGTGCGCATGCAGAACTCCGTCAGGTCGTCGCGCGTATCCAATGCAAAGAACTGCCATTGCCGCGCCGCGAAAAAGTCGCGCAGCTCGCCCTGCCACGCCTCCAGCAGCGCCGCGTAGCGGCGAAGTGTGGGCTCGTTGATCTCCACTTCGGCTTCCTCTTCGCTTTCGGCGTCACGCAGCATCACCACACCCCGGCCGATCAGCTCGGGGCTGCGTTCGTGCGCGGCGAGCACCTGCACGGCAATCACGTCCTGGCCGGCGACGTCGAGCGCATCCAGTCGCTCGCGGATGCCCCTGTCCCACCAGTCGCTGATCAGGATGAGCAACCCGCGCGCGGGCAGGTGCTCGGGCACCTGACGCAAGGCGTCGGCAAAGCTCGCGGCCCCGCCCAAAATCTGCTCGTCGATCCATCCAAACAGTGCCTCTGCGCGCGCACCCCCCTGCCAGCGCGGCGACCAGATCAACCCGTTGCCACTGGTCACCACCACCTGCACCCGATCTCCCGCAGCCAACGCCACATATCCCAGAACCTGGGCGATTTGGGTGGCCAGACGGTGCTTCGCGCCCTCCCGCGCGATCATGGACTCGCTCAAATCGAGTAGCACGGTCACCGGAAGCTGCCGGCTCTGAGCGTATTCGCGGATCACCGGATCGCCCGTTCGGGCCATGACATGCGGGTCGAGATGACGGATATCATCACCCTCGTGATATGGGCGGTGATCGATGAACTCCATGCCCGCGCCCTTCTGACGCGACTGCCGCTCACCAATCCCCGCGGAAGGCAGGGCGCGCACCGGCATCAGGCGCGAGGTGGAGAGCCGGTCGAGCAGGCTGGCCGGGGGCTGTTGCATCAGTTGGCCCTCATGGCGCGATCGAACAGGCGCAGCATCAGTGCGGGAACATCGACATCCGCCGCACGCCCCTCGAAATTGGGTTGCACGCGGTGACGCACCACGGGCTGAAGCACCGCGCGCATGTCCTCGACCGAGACGTGGTTGGCGCCGCTCAGAAGCGCGTGCGCCTTGGCGGCAAGCACCAGCGACTGCGCTCCGCGGGGGCTGACTCCGAAGCGGATGTAGCGCGTCACATCGGCATCCGCGTCGGAAGCGCCGGGCTGCGTAAGCAGGCAGAAGCGCGCCACTCCCTTGCGCAGCGGCTCGGCCAGCGGCACCGCGCGCACCAGTTTCTGAAGTTGAAGGATATCGTCAGGGGTAATCATCTGCGACTGCTCGACCGTGTCGATGCCAGTCGTGGCATTGAGAATGCCCGACAGCACCTCCGCGGAAGGATAGGAAATGTCGATGCGGAACAGAAACCGGTCGATCTGGGCTTCCGGAAGCGTGTAGGTGCCCTCCATCTCGATCGGGTTCTGGGTGGCCAGAACGAAGAACGGGCTGGGAAGTGCCATGCTCTTGCCCGCAGCCGAGATGGTCCCCTCCTGCATCGCCTCGAGCAGCGCCGATTGGGTGCGCGGGGTGGCGCGGTTGATCTCGTCGGCCAACAGGAGCTGCGCAAAGACCGGCCCCATGCGGAATTCGAGCCGGTTGCGACCCTCGGAATCGGGCACCAGCACCATCGACCCGGTGATGTCGGCAGGCATCAGGTCGGGTGTGAACTGGATGCGCGAGAACGACAGCCCCGTCACGCGCGCCAGAGAGCGGACCATAAGGGTCTTGCCGACGCCGGGTGGTCCCTCCAGCAGGACATGCCCTCCCGCGATCAGCCCGATGAGCATCAGTTCGACGGCATCGCCCTGGCCGATTACCGTATCGGCCATCCCCTCGCGCGCTGATTGAAGCGCGGCGCGCAGGCGCTCCAGTTCGGCAATTTCGGCGTCGGACGTGTCTTGTCGTGTGGCGGTGGTCATCGAACTCTCCCTTCGGGTTTTCCCTGACGGCGCGGCCAGATACCGGGGCCATAGCGACGGATCATCTCGCCCATGAAGAAGGTCAGCGCCAGAACCGCCCAGAGCTGCCAGAAGCCCCGCCATCCCCATCCCAGCCCTGAAGCCGCAGTGACGACGTCACTTGCGCTGCGTGCCGCCCCCCCGCCGGTATTCGCGGCCAGCCACTGCGCGGCGCCGCTCTCGCGCGCCACGTCGAATTGGACGGGGTAAGAATGCTCATAGGCGACGCTGACCGTCTCGTCCTGCGGGTCGAGAACCGGAACGTTCGGGTCGTAGGGCACGGTCACGACGCTTTCATAGCGACCCGGAGCCTCCAGGGGCAGGTGAGCGTGGTAGATGCCGTCGCGCTGCTCGCGGATCGGAATCGCAACCGTCCCGCTTTCAGGGGTATCGACCGAGGCGGTCATGTCCAGCCCCCGGCGCGGATCGCCCTCGCGATCAAGCACCGTCAGCGTAAGCTGCAGGGTCTCGCCGTCGCTGCGCGCCGAGAGATGGGCGCCGGGAGGCGCGGTCGCCGGCTGGAACTCGCGCAGCGCCTGAACCCAGAGCGCGGAATACTGCTCCAGCCCGTGCCAGCGCTCGGTCCACAGACCGGTCGCGTCGGAGGCGAAGGCAAGCACATTGCCGTGGCCATAACGCCACCAGGCCATAAGGGGCGCGTCCTCACCCTCGCTGTCGGGTGTCGTCATGGCCAGCCGTGCCTCGGGCTTGGCGGTGGTCAGGACGAAACCCTCGATCGGCGGCATCGGATCGGGCAGCCCGCGCAGAAAGCGTGCCTCCCGGTCGCGCCAGATGGGCTGGCTATGCCCTTCCTCGATCGGAGCCGAGAGCACCATCGCCTCCTGCGACAGGATCGAGGGAAGCGCCTCGAAATCGCGCGTGACATGCGCGGCGCCGCCGCCGAGTTCGGCGATCGTTTCCACCGTGGCGCGGTCGGATCCCTCACCGATCGCCACAGCGGATACCGTGACCCCCGCGGCGGTTATCTCCCCCAGGATTTCGGGCCAATCGCCTGGTTGACTCAGCCCGTCGGTCATCACGACGATATGGCGCGCGGAGGCATCGACGCCTTGCATCTGCTCCCAGGCCAGGACCAGGCCCGGATAGATTGCCGTACCGCCGCCCGGATCGACGTCGCCCAGTACCGCCTCGATCCGCTCGATATCGAGATCCTGCACGGGCAGGAGTACGCGCGCCTCGGCGTCGAAGACGACAATTCCGATCTGACTTTGCGGGTTGAGCAACTCGGCTGCCGAACGCGTCGCCTGTTTCGCCACGTCCAGCCGGTTTCCATCCCCCACCCGCTGTTGCATGCTGCCGGAGCGGTCGAGGACAAAGGCCATCGCGACCTCGGGCGCATCGCGCGGCACGCGGCTCGAAAGCGGCGATAGCTGCTCCAGCGGCGTCTCGAAATAGCCCCCGGGGCCGAAGCTGTTCTCGCCCCCGAGCATCAACAGCCCGATCCCGTGCTGGGAGACCGCCGTTTCAAGAATCCGCATCTGGCGGATGGAGAGGCCGATCGCGGGGGTGTTGAGCATCACCACGCCGCCATATTCCAGAAACCCGCGCATGTATTGCGGCGCGCGGCTGGGCGCGACGACCTCGGCCTCCAGCCCGCCGCGCTCCAGCAGAGCCGCGAAGGCCTCGCCATGCTCCCGGCTTGGCGAGATGACCGCGATCGGCCGTGCGCCCGCCGTTTTGACGATCCGGCCGGCCCGATTGTTTTCCGTGAAGGTGTCGCCCGGAGCAGCGATCTCCAGCTCGATCAGGGTCTCGCCCTCGTCCATTCCCGGCAGCACCGTTTCGATGCGGTTGTTACCGGCTTCGAGCGCGACATCCTGCTCGGCGACGGTTTCGCCGTCGCTGCGGATGGTCAGCACGGCATCCGTGGCGGTGTGCGCATGGACCAGCCCGATCATGGGCACCCCGTCCCCGGCAAGGACGTGGCGCGGCAACTCGATGCCGCGCACCGCGACCTCGCCATCGGGCACCGCGCGCCCGGAGAGATGGTCCACCACGATGTCGCGCGCGCCCAGCCTGGCGAGATCGGCCGGGCGCGAAGCAAGGTCGCTTCCCAGAACGATGCGTCCGTCACGATCGGGCGGGATCATCGCGGCGGCCAGCTCCAGCGCAGCCTCCCCCTGCGCGAGCGGTCCGGGCGACGCGGCGCGGATCTCTCCGCGGCTGCCATGAGTATCCGAAATGACCGCCGGACTCGCCGCGGCGCGGATCACACCCAGGCGCGGGCCGGTGAAACCGCCGGCGCTGGTCGCCTCGCCGGCGCCGGGAAATGTCTGAACCGGGGATTCGATACTGATCACCATCTCGCGGGCCTGCGGGACCGGAAACGGCGCGTTGATCCAGGCGAGCACTGCGCCACCGATGGCGGCGAAGGCCAGCGGACGCATGCGGTTCAGCCAAGCTCCACCGTGCCGCATAGCCAGAACCGTATCGCCAATCACGAATGCCGCGGCGGCGGCGAGAAACCAGATCGCCCAGCTGTTCGGAAGGGCACCGGCAAGTGCGATGTCGGGATCCCCTGATCCGGCAGACGGATCCGCGACGGATGCGCGCGCCCCGACGGCCGGGTTTCCGGGGTTGACCGCGACGAGCTGCGCATCCTCGCCGGTCCCGAGGCGGAAGAGTCCCGCGCGGCGGGGCACGAAACCCTCCGAGGTAAGCGTCACCGGTTCAAGATCGGGGGCACCTTCGACTGGCGTGAGCGTTTCACCGGCCAGGCGCGGATCCATCGCGCAGCGCTCCCCGACGACGCAGGCCGAGCGCGCGATATCGCCGGGCCTCTGTGCCATCCAGTCGATGAGCGCCGATGCGAAGATCGGGAAGCCGCCCTGCGCGGGCCAGTTGCTCTGCGCAGGGTCGAAGGCAAGCCGAAGCTCGCGGCCGAAAGGCCCGGTCCCGGCCTGGATAAGTGCTGCGCCGCCGCTTTCCAGCAAGACCGCGCTGTCGCTACGCGGCGCGAGTGCGACCGCCGCGTCGAGGACCAGTTCGCTCCAGTCGAGATTGGCGGACAGCGGATGCGAATTGTTCCATGAATCGGGGTCAGGCGCGTCGAGCGGCTCGGGTGGCTGCGTTCCCTCGATCCTGGCGGCGCCGATCCATACGCTATTGGTCTCCGGCGCGCGCGCGACGGTTACACCGTCGATGACAACGAGCGCGAAACGCGACACGTCGTCGGGCAAGCGGTCGGCCTGGTAGATATCGACGCCTTCGCGCGCCCTGAGCGCGCGCAGCAGAGGTTGATCCGCCGCCGCGCCAAGATAAAGGACATCCATGCGCCCAGGCCGGTCCTCGAGCACGAAACGGGCCAGCGCCTCGGTTCCCTCGCGCGCAGGCGCCCGGAGGGTGAGAATACCAGGGCCGGGAAGCTCGAGATCGACCTCGAACTCCGCGCGCGCCTCCTCGCCCGGCTCCACAGCGATCTCTGCCCAGGGAAGCGGGGAGACATCGGGGCTGGACGCATAGCCGACCGTCAGGGCGCCCTCGCCTTCAAGCCCGTCGAGAAAGGCAGCCTCTCCGGTGATGCGCCACCGCCCCTCCGTTGCATCCAGTGCGCGCACCTCGGCGCCCACCTGCAAGCGGGGCTGCGGGGTTCCGACCCGCAACGGGATGATCGCCTCACCGGCAAGCTGTTCAAGCATCGCGGGCACTGGCCCCGCCGAGACGAAGATCAGCCGCGTCTCCTCCGCGTCGAGATTGAGGACCCCCTCCAGGCGGCGCGCGACGCCGTCCCAGTCGGCGGCGGCATCCGCAGCAGTCAGCCCCTCAAGCGCTGCGTCGAGCCGCCCTTCGCGCCATGTCCAGCGCGCTGCGGCGATCTCGGGTCGCGGACCCGCAACCACGACCGACAACCGCTCCGGTCCGATTGTTCCGGCACCACCCAGAACCTGCTCAAGCTCTGCGCGGGCGATGTCCAGGCGTGTGCGCCCCCCATCCTCGCGAATGCCCATTTCCGCGGACGCGTCGAGCACGACGACCAGATGCTCGGGCGCCCTCTCGCTTCCGGTATTGGGCTGCGCAAGGGCGAGCGCGAATGCCACGACGGCACCGATCTGCAACAGCATCGGAAGGCTCACGGGCGGCCATTGGCGCCGCGCTCTTCGCGCGCCGGCCGGCAGGCGCAACTCCTGCCACAGACGCAGGCTGCCCACCACCTGGCGACGCTGGCGCCGGCTGTGGAGCAGAACGACGACCAGGGCCAGCAGCCCGAGCGCGAGGAAGCCAGGAGCGGCGAAGTTCAGCATGCACCCCCCTCCCCCGTCATTGCGGTGCCCGCGCGAAGTACCGCTTGATCACGGTGAGGTTGTCCGAGGGGATGAATTCGCGCCGCGGTGCCGTCACATCCGCCGAGGCGCCAGCGCCGGCCCGCGCTGCCCCTGCCGACGCGGCTTGCCCGACCTCCCCGGCCGCCAATTCGGGGATGACCTCTATGCGGATGCGCCGCCCCCCGCTGTCGGGTTCGCCGGCCAGCACCATCTCCTCGCCGGCCCTCCCCTCGATCTCGGCAAAGGCGGCGTCCTCCTCCAGCGTCTCCGAGCCCAGACCTGCGGCATCGCTTTCCCCGCGCCCCGACTGAAGCGCCGCGCCCACCGGCATCTGCCCGACCGATACCCACTCCTGCGGCTCCATCGGGCGAATGCCCTCCTCCTCGCCGCCAGCTGCCGGCCCGTCGGAGGGCGCGCCGTCTTCGCGTTCAGCATCGGGGCCGGCGATGATCTCCTCCTCGCGCCGGTTTGCGAAGCGTTCCTGCAGATCGGGCGACGCCTCATACATTCCTGGCGGCTCGCCTTCCGCGCGCCGTGCGTCACGCATCGCGGCCGCCGCCTCGGCGGCGGCCTGCTCGGCCTCGTAAGCCGCGAGCCGCTCGTCGAGCCCGGCAAGGCGATCATCTGAGGTGCCCAGCCAGTCAGGCATGTCCTCCCCATAGGCCGCCGCCGCGTGATCGAGCAGGTCCTCAAGCTCACGGCGAAGGGAGTCGGGCAGCTCACCGGGCTGTTCATCGGCCTCGGCCAGCCGGTCCTGCAGCGCGCTTGCAACCGCCGTGAGATAGGGATCGTCGCGTTCCTCCGCATCCCGGGCGATGATCTCTGCCGCGGCCCGCGCGGCATCCTGCACGGTCGTGGCAGCCTCATCCTCAGGCACAGCCATGTCGGTCGCCGCCAGTTCCGATGCGTCGTCTCGCACCCCGGACTGGAGACCGCGCTCGACTGCGAGCGCTCCCGTCAGGGCAATCGCCAGCGCCAGCGCGATCAGCAAGGGGCGGGTCGCAAAGGGGGCAAGCACCGCCGGATCGAGCCGCCCGACATCGCGCGAGACCGAGGCGAGAAGCGCGCGCTCCACCGCACCTCGATCCTGCGAACCGGCGTCATTGACCTCCCAGGCCGTTCCATACCGCTCTTCCCATCCGGCACGGCGGTCAATGTCGAAGGCGACCGCGCCATCGGAGGGGCGGCGCAGGACGGTCCAGGCCAACCCGCCGAGCAGCACCGTCAGCCCGGCGAGTGCTGCCGCAAGTGCGAGCGACACAGACTGCCCGGACACCAGGCCGAGGACTTCAAGCCCCCTTGTGGCGAGCGTCGCCGCCGCCGCCGCCGCAACCGCGAAGAACAGCACCGTCAAGAACGTACGCCGGCGCCGGCGCCGGATGACGGCGCGCAGCGGGGCGGCAATATCGCCTTCGGGAAGATTGCGTTCGCTCATTGCGCCCCCCTAAGGTTCCAGAAACCGGACGGCGGGTCGCAAGTACTCCAGAAAACCGATGCCGCGGGTGACGACAAATATCGCCGCGAGCCCGACACCGACCCAGAAGACATGCGCGAGGATACGCTGGTAGGCCGCTGGCCAGAGCGCAGCGATCAACAGCCCCCCCGTCAGCGGCGGCAGCGGCAGGAGATTGACCAGAACGAACCACACCGAGACGCTGGAGAAGGTGGCGATCCAGCCGATGACATGAGGCGAACTGTCGGCGGGCCAAGAGGACACCACCAGCGGACGCAGCGCATGGACTCCGTGCGCCATTGCGAGTGTGATCAGCAGCGCACCAAGGGCGCACACCAACAGCCCGGCCCGCCCGGCCCGCATCGCGCGGGCATCGAGCGCAACGGGCTTGATCCACCCCACCCGAGCGGCAACGATCGACAGCAGCCCCAGAACCGCGACATGAGCAAAGGGGTTGAGGCTCAACCGCCCGTCATGCTTGGGGCCGCTATCGCCAAGCAGCCGCGCGATGAGCGCGATCGACGCGCCATGAACCGTAAGGATCACGATCCCCGCGCTCGCGCGCAGCAGCACCTGCCAGAAAGACAGATCGAACATCTATCGCCTCACCGGGCCGGCAAAGGACGGTCTCGTGCTTGCAAGCTTCACCCTGTCAACCTCCCGCGCTCGGTCGCAGGTTGTGCCGCTCCATCAGTTCGGTAACGGTGCCATCGGCGACCAGTGCGGAGATGGCGTCGCCGAGCAGGTTGTTGAGATAGGTGTCCTGAACCCGCGTCGCGATGCCGATCTCGACGGCCCTCACGGGAAAGGGGATGGCGTCCATGAGGTAGAGGCCATGCGCCTCCGGGTCGCCATCGGTGGCGTAGTAAAGCCCCGGCTCCCAGATCAGGCCGGCGGCGAGTGAGCCGTCCAGAAGTTTATCGAGCAGCATTTCGTTGTTGAAAAACGCACCCCGTCGCCATCGGCGATCATCAGGCATCGCGCCAACGAGGTTGATAAGCTGCGTATCTCCGGGCGCCATCATCCGGACGCCAAGACGCTCCCCGAAGGGTATGTCCTCGACCACGCGATAGTCGGGGTCGCTTGCGACCATAACCGTCTCGGCAACCAAATATGGCCGGCTGACCAGCAGCCATTCGGGGTTGCTCTCGGAGAGGTGAAAGCCCATGAACGCGTCACAGCGCTCGGCCATGAGCAGAAAGATCTGATCTTCACTCAGTGGCATCCGGTAGTCGTAAGGTGGTGGCATGACCATGAAATCGCCCTCTTTCACGGTCTCGAAGCGCACCTCTGCAAGCAAGGCCTGGCCGATTTCACGGGCCAGATCCTGCTCGAACTCCGCCATCATCCCGGCCATGTTGTAGCAGAAGACGATACGGTTTCCCTCCTGGCGCAACCGCTCCTCGTAAAGATCGCGCGAAATGATGTCCGGCGACTGCGCGAGCAGCCGTTCGGCGGGAACGAGGGCGCCCAGCATCGCGGCCAGGCCGATTGCCGCACCGACTTTCATTCGCCTCTCCTGCTTCGCGTCCATCCGCGGCACGCATCCGCACCGATCTTGAACGAATATGGGCCGGGAAATGCGGGCTTCAGCGGCACGAACCGCTGAAGCCCCCTTTGCGTCATTCACGCGTCAACTACGCCTGATCACTCGGGCAGCGCGAAGACATAGAGCGACGAACCCTGGCTGACGGTATCGAAGCTCTCGTCGAGCATCCCCAGCAGGTTTGCGCCGAAGCCTTCGCCACCGGCCGCGACGGCGACGTACTGACGCCCATCCACCTCATAAGTGATGGGATGGCCTTGCACACCGGCCGCAAGGCGGGTTTGCCAGATCACGT
>SKOX01000335.1 GCA_007119835.1 Paracoccaceae bacterium | reverse complement strand
TGAGGTCGTCGATGCGCTGGAACGAGGTGAGCGCCTCCTCCGGCCGCTTGCGCTGCAGCAGCAGGCGCGCGCCCGCAAGGTAGGTCTTCATCGCCGCGAGCGGCTGGTTGAGCTCGTGCGCAACCGCGGCCGACATCTGCCCGAGCGCCGCGAGCTTCGAGGCCTGCTCGAGGCTCTGCTCGGCCTCCTTGAGGTTGCGCTCGAGCTTGAGGCGCGCCGCGATCTCGGCCGAGAGGCGGCGGTTGAGCACGCGGAGCTCGTCGGACTCGCGCTTGATCCGGCGGCTCTCGGCGCGGGTGCGGCGGGAGAGCTGCCAGAAGACGATGGCCGCGATCAGCGCCATGATCATGACCATCAGGGCGAGGATCGCGTTCACCCGGGCCCGCACGTCCTCGAGCGTGGCGAAGTAGCTCACCCGCCAGGACCGGAAGTTGACCGGCGCCTCCGCCCTGAGGTGGGGCGTGCCGTCGATGTAGACGTAGGGGCTGCCCATGCGCTGCTGCGCGGTCTGGAGCGCCGAGGAGATGCGCGAGCTTTCCGGCGCGGCCGCAAGCACGTTCGACAGCGTGTGCCGCTGCCAGTTCGGGATCGAGGACAGGATCACGACGTCGTCGGCATTAGTGACCACGACGCGGGCCAGCGCCCGGCGCCAGCTCTCCTCGATGGCGCCGAGGTCCACCTTGACCACGACGACCCCGAGGAAGCTCGTGTCCACCTCGACCTTGCGGGCGAAGTAGAAACCGTAGGTTCCCTCTTCGCGCGCAATGCTGAAGACGGTCCCGCTGTCCGCGGCGGCGTTGCGAAAGTACTCGCTCTCCGCCTCCTCGCGCCCCATCGCGCCCTCGTCGGTCGACGCGCGCACGCGCCCCTGGGAGTCGAGCAGGAGGATGGCGCCGACACCGAGCTCGTCCCTGATTTCCGTGATGCGGGACTGGGAATCGTGCAGGAATCCCGTCCGGAGCCCCACCATGAGCACGGGATCGCGCGCGAGCAGCGCCGGCACCACCGAATGGCGCTGCATCGTCGACTGGATGTTGCCGGCATAGAGCGTCGCGCGAACCATGGCGTCGGCGCTCTGGTCCTCGGCGAACTGTCGCGTCAGCGAAACCTGGGCCGCCCAGATCGTCAGGCCGAACAGGACGATGCCGACGAGCGCGGCGAACCGAAGCCGCAGTCGCCGCGACCTGTGGCTGCCGGCTTCCTCCGTCACCCCCATGCGCCTTCTCCGCCAAAGCGACGTCCCCGGCACGGGCTGAGCCCGAGCCGGCCTCCCACACGGATACCATGAGCGCCCGCCGTTGTCCCGCCGGCCCGTCCCGATGCTGTGCTCTGGCCGGTCACGCCTGCGCGCGGGCCCCCGCCTCTTCGCCGAGCGCGGCTTCGAGGCCCGCGAAGAGCCGGGCGCCGTCGGTGCCACCATGCACCGGGTCGACCGCGCGCTCGGGGTGCGGCATCATGCCGAGTACCCGCCGGTTCTCCGACAGCACGCCGGCGATGTCGGCGGCGGAGCCGTTCGGGTTGTCGAGATACCGGAAGGCGATCCGGTCCTCGTCTTCCAGTCGCGCGACCAGGTCGGCGCTGGCAAAGAAGTTGCCGTCGTGGTGGGCGACCGGGATCGTCACGACCTCGTCCGGGCTGTAGCCTGCGGTGAAGGCGCTCGCGGAGGTCTCGACCTTCAGCCGGGCGTCGCGGCACACGAACGAGAGCCCCGCGTTGCGCATCAGCGCGCCGGGCAGCAGCCCCGCCTCGATCAGGATCTGGAAGCCGTTGCAGACGCCGAGGACATGGCCGCCGCCCCTCGCGAAGTCCGCAACCGCGCGCATGACCGGCGCGCGCGCCGCGATGGCGCCGCACCGCAGGTAGTCGCCGAAGGAGAATCCGCCCGGCACCGCGACGAAGTCGAGCCCCGTCGGCAGGTCGGCGTCCTTGTGCCAGACCATTGCCGGCGGCGCGCCCGTCGCCCGCTCGAGCGCGACCGCTATGTCCCGGTCGCAGTTGGAGCCGGGGAAGACGATGACTGCGGCACGCATGGGGTCAGGCGATCTCCACCGCGTAGTCCTCGATCACGGTGTTCGCGAGCAGCCGCTCGCACATCCGCGCGACCTCCGCTTCGGCGGCGGCGTGGTCGCCGGCGGCGAGGTCGATCTCGATCACCTTGCCGATGCGCACGCCCGCGACGCCCTCGAAGCCGAGTGCTGCGAGGGCATGGCGCACGGCCTCGCCCTGCGGATCGAGCACGCCGGGCTTCAGCGTGACGTGGACGCGCGCCTTCAGCCGGTCGTTGCCTGCGCCCGCCATCAGTTCACCAGCTTCGGGCCGGCATTCATGCGCGCGGCGTTGCGCGGCATGACGCCGAGCCGCCGCGCAACCTCGGTGTAGGCGTCGGCGAGGCTCCCGAGGTCCTGGCGGAACACGTCCTTGTCGAGCTTGCGCCCGGTCTCGATGTCCCAGAGACGGCAGCTGTCGGGACTGATCTCGTCGGCGACGATCAGGCGCTGGAAGTCGCCGTCATAGACCCGCCCGACCTCGATCTTGAAGTCGACGAGCCGGATGCCGACCCCGAGGAACACGCCCGACAGGAAGTCGTTCACCCTGAGCGCCAGCGCGATCATGTCGTCGATGTCCTGCTGGCTCGCCCAGTTGAACGCGACGATGTGCTCCTCGGAAACCAGCGGGTCGCCGAGCGCGTCGTCCTTGTAGTAGAACTCGAGGATCGGCCGCGGCAGCTGCTGCCCCTCGGGCAGGCCGAGGCGCTTCGACAGCGAGCCGGCGGCGTAGTTGCGCACCACCACCTCGACCGGGATCATCTCGACCATCCGGATGAGCTGCTCGCGCATGTTGATGCGGCGGATGAAGTGCGTCGGCACGCCGATGGCGTTGAGCCCGGTCATGAAGAACTCGCTCAGGCGGTTGTTGAGCACGCCCTTGCCCTCGATCACCGCCTTCTTCTGGGCGTTGAAGGCGGTGGCCTCGTCCTTGAAGTACTGGATCAGCGTCTCGGGCTCCGGACCCTCGTAGAGGATCTTGGCCTTGCCCTCGTAGACCAGTCTGCGGCGGGCCATGCACGTCTCCGAACAGAAAGAGGGAAGGGGGACCAGCCCACCTTCCCGGGTCAGGACCTGTCTTAATGCCCGGCGTGTCGGGAAACAAGCGCCAAGGGTCCGGGCCGGCTTGTGCGACCGGCACCATCGGGATTATCTCCCGGGGACAGGGGGTTTTCCAGGAGGACAGGCCGATGCCGCAGTTCGACGATCGCGAGCGCGCTTTCGAGAACAAGTTCGCCCACGACGAGGAAATGAAATTCCGCTCCATCGCCCGGCGCAACAAGCTTGTGGGTCTTTGGGCGGCCAAGCTTCTCGGCAAGGAGGATGACGAGGCCGACGCCTATGCCATGGAGGTGGTCCGCATTGATTTCTCCGGGCCCGGCCACGAGGATGTGATCCGCAAGCTTGCCGACGATCTCGGCCCGCGGACCGACGAGGCCGAGATCCGGGCCAAGATGGAGGAGTGCCTCGCGGTGGCGAAGGACCAGCTCATGCGCGAGGTCGACTGACCGGCGCGTCGCGGGCCGGTGGGCGCCTGACCTGCGGGAAGGTCGGCATGGGGCGGATGCGGCGAAAGGCGGACCTGCCGACCAAGATCTGTGCCGTCTGCGCGCGCCCCTTCGCCTGGCGTCGCAGGTGGGCGCGGGACTGGGAGACGGTCCGCGTCTGCTCGGAGCGATGCCGCCGCGCGCGCAAGGCCGCGCGCCGCTATGACGCCTGAGGGCACTCCCGCGCGCGGGCGTGGGCCGCGCCTCCGTTCGCAGGGGGCTTGAAGCGCGCGCGCCCTGCCGCCACCATTGCGGACGTCGGATCGAACGACGGAGCACGCCATGGCCTCATTCGCGACACGCATCGCGGCCGTCCTCGCCGCGGCTTGTCTCGCCGCGCTACCGGCTCAGGCTTCGGACGAGGCCGAGGCCGCCGCGGCGATGCAGCAGATGCTCGACAGCCAGGGCGCCGTCCTCGACACGCTCGAGGCGATCGAGGACGCGGCGACGCTCGAGCGTCACCGGGAGGCCCTGTCGGATGCGCTCGCGCAGGCCAGGACCGACACCGACGCGCTCGCCGAGCACGCGGAGGTGATCGCCACCGCCCGCGCGCTGCAGGCCGTCATCCGTCCGCAGATCATTGCCCACAATGCGCGGCGAAAGGCGGTCCATGCCGATATTGCCTCCCGGCTCGATCCCGCGACCCTCGACAAGCTCGACGAAATCTTCGACGCGGCGGACTGACCGGCAGGCGCCGATCGCCGCCGGTCGGCATCCATGTCAGCCTGGCGGAAGCAGGCGTTCGACCGCCTCGATCACATCCGGCGCCAGCGGCGAGACCCGTGCGGGGAAGGCGTCGGCGATGTGACCCTCGCCGTCCACCAGGATCTTGTGGAAGTTCCACGACGGCATGACGCCCTGCTCGGCGGCCCACATGTAGAACGGATGGGTGCGCGGGCCACGGAGCTCGACGATGTCGGTCATCGGGAAGTCGATGGCGAAGTTCACCGCGCAGAACTCGCGGACGGCCTCGGCGGTCCGCAGCTCCTGGCCGAAGGCGTTCGACGGCACACCGAGCACGACGAGCCCCTTGCCGCGGTAGCGGTCGTAGAGGGCCTGGAGATCGTCATACTGCCGCGTGAAGCCGCAGCGCGAGGCGGTGTTGACCACCAGGACCGGCCGCCCGCGCCACGCGCTGAGCTCGATCGTCCCGCCGCCGATCTCGCGGAAGGCGAAGTCGGCCGGCTCCGCGCCCGCCGCGCTCGTTTCCGAGGCGGGGGTGGCGATCCCGGCAAGCGCTGCCAGGGCCAGCCCGCCCGCCGTCACCGTGGCCCCCAATCCGATCGCGAAGGCGCGTCTCAGCATCTCGAACTACCCCCTGTGGCGTAGGGGGAGATAGCCGGCCCGCCCGCCCGGTCCACCGGCCGCGGCGGCCGGCCGCAGGGCGTCACCCGTCCCTGCCGCCGCCCCGGCCGCCGCTGTTGCC
>SKOX01000366.1 GCA_007119835.1 Paracoccaceae bacterium | reverse complement strand
TCCACTACGTCTCGAACGTCGACGGCGCCCACATCCGCGACACGCTCGCCCGCCTCGATCCCGCCCGCACCCTCGTCGTCGTCGCCTCCAAGACCTTCACCACCGTCGAGACGATGACCAACGCCCGCACCGCCCGCGGCTGGCTCGAGGAGGCGCTCGGGGAGCGGGCAGGCGAGCATCTCGCCGCCGTCTCGACCGCCCTCGACAAGACCGCCGACTTCGGCATCGCCGAGGACCGGGTCTTCGGCTTCTGGGACTGGGTCGGCGGCCGCTACTCGGTCTGGTCGGCCGTCGGCCTGCCGCTGATGATCGCCATCGGTCCCGACCGCTTCACCGACTTCCTCACCGGCGCGCACACTATGGACCGGCACTTCGCCGTGGCGCCGCTCGAGGCGAACATGCCGGTCCTCCTCGCCCTCGTCGGCATCTGGCACCGAAATGCCATGGGCTATCCCTCGCGCGCCGTGCTGCCCTACGACCAGCGCCTTGCGCGTCTGCCGGCCTACCTCCAGCAGCTCGACATGGAATCGAACGGCAAGCGTGTCACCCTCGACGGGTCACCCGTGCCCACCGCGACCGGCCCGATCGTCTGGGGCGAGCCCGGCACCAACGGCCAGCACGCCTTCTTCCAGCTGATCCACCAGGGCACCGACGTCATCCCCTGCGAGTTCCTCGTGGCGGCGGAGGGCCACGAGACCGACCTGCGCCACCACCACGACCTCTTGGTCGCGAACTGCCTCGCCCAGTCCGAGGCCCTCATGCGCGGTCGCAGCCTCGACGAGGCCGAGGCCGCGTCGAAGGACCCCGCCCTCGCCCCTCACCGGGTCTTCCCCGGCAACCGGCCCTCGACGACGCTCCTCTACCGCCGGCTCGACCCGTTCACCCTCGGCCGGATCATCGCCCTCTACGAGCACCGGGTCTTCGTCGAGGGCACGATCTGGGGCATCAACTCCTTCGACCAGTGGGGTGTCGAGCTCGGCAAGGAAATGGCGACCGACCTCCTGCCCATGGTCGAGAAGGGCGCGGCCGATCCCGGCAAGGACGGATCGACCGCAGGCCTCCTCGCCCGCCTCGCCACGCGTCGGCGGTGAGCGCGGCACCCGCCTCCGCTCAGGTCTCGGGCGTCAGCGGCCCCGTCCTCTCCACGACGACCGTGCAGGTCGCGTGGCGCACGACCCGGGCCGCCGTCGACCCGATGAAGTAGTCGCGGTAGTCGGGCCGGTGCGACCCGATGACCACCGCGTCGCAGCCGGTCTCGCGCACCTCCTCGAGGATCTCGTTGGCCGCGTTGCCGGTGCGCAGCACGACCTCGGCGCTGAGGCCGGCCGTGCGGACCTTCTCCTCGAGCCTGTGGCGCGATTCCTCCCGGGACTTGTCCGAGACTTCGCGGGGGATGTAGTTGGCGACGTAGCCCGGTACCGGTTCGAGCACGCTCAGAACGCTGACCTTGCCTGAGGTACCGGCGAGAAACTTCGCGACCTTCAGGATGTGGTCGCCGACTTCCGCATGGCCGAGATCGATGGGAACCAGGACGTGACGGTACATGAGCCTTCCTCCAGATGCTGCATGACCAGCGTCGCATCCGGCCGCGCGGATCGCAATGATCTGGATCAGCCACGCGCCTTCGGCGCGATGCGCCTCGTCCATCTCGACGCGTCCCTCGTCGTCATCAACAAGCCGTCGGGCCTGCACAGCGTTCCCGCCAAGCCGCCGGGTCCGCAGGACTGCGCCGAGGCGCGGGTGCGCGCGGTCTTTCCCGAGGCGCGCAGCGTCCACCGTCTCGACCGGGACACGTCTGGGCTTATGGTCTACGCCCGCTCCGCCCTCGCCCAGCGGCATCTCGGCTGGCAGTTCGAGCGGCGGCAGGTCTCCAAGGGCTACGTCGCCCGCGTCGCCGGGTGCGTGGCGGGGGAGGCCGGGCGTATCGACCTGCCGCTCGCCTGCGACTGGCCGAACCGGCCGCGGCAGATGGTCTGTCGCGAGCGGGGCCGGGCGGCGCTGACCGACTGGCGGGTGATCGCGCGGGAGGCGGATGCCACGCGCCTCGCCCTCGCGCCGCATACCGGGCGGAGCCACCAGCTCCGGGTGCATTGCCTGGCGCTTGGCCACCCGATCCTCGGCGACCCGCTCTATGGCGATCGGGCCCCCGGCGACGCCGCCTTGGGGCCGCGGCTCCAGCTCCACGCGGAGCGTATCGGGTTCCGGCATCCCATCGGCGGCGCGCACGTGAGCTTCGAGGTGCCGACGCCCTTCTGAGGGTGCTTCATGCGCCGCGGCAGTTGCCGCGGGACAGGTCTGGCGCGCGCGCTAAGTCTCGTCATGCAACCAGGCGGACGCCGCCGCCGTTGTCGATCCAGCAGGCGCCGGACCGGCGGTGGCCGGAAGGCGCCCCACCTCGGGAGGAGGCTGCCGCATGCCGCATCGCCGCTCACGCGCCGCGATCCTCGCCGCGACCCTCGCCCTGATCGCGCCCGGCGCCGCCGATGTCCGCGCCGGGGAGATCAGGACCGACCGCGCCGTGCCGGAAGGCGCCGCACCCCTCGACTTCGCCGCGATCGTCGCCCGCACAGGCGGCGCGGTCGTCGCCGTCCAGACCCGGCAGATCTTCGTGCCCGACCTGCCCTCAGGGCTGCCGGAAGGCCTCGCCGACCACATGCGCGAGCGCGGCGATTTCCGCCCGCGGGTGGGGCGCGCCACCGGCTCGGGCTTCTTCGTCACGCGCGAGGGTCATATCGTCACCAACCACCACGTCATCGATCAGGCAACCGAGATCGAGGTGGTGCTCGACGACGGCTCGACGCATCCGGCCGAGATCGTGGGCTCGGATTCCGCGACCGACCTCGCGGTCCTGCGCGTCGATCCGTCCGCCTTCGGCGGCGTGCCGGTGATTGCGGCCTGGGGCGATTCCGATGCGCTCGACCGCGGATCATGGACGATCGCGGCCGGCAGCCCCTTCGGCCTTGGCGGCACCGTGACGGTCGGCGTTCTCTCCGCCCGGCAGCGCGACATCGCCCTCGGCCCGCACGACGGCTTCCTGCAGACCGACGCCGCGATCAACGTCGGCAACTCGGGCGGCCCGCTCTTCAACGCCGAGGGCGAGGTCGTCGGCGTGAACACCGCGATCTTCTCGCCGACCGGGGCCAGCGTCGGCATCGGCTTCGCGGTGCCTTCCAGCACCGCCGAGCGGGTCGTGAGCCAGCTGATCGCGACGGGCGAGGTCCGCCGTGGCTACACCGGCCTCAGGCTCCAGGACTTCGACGACGTGATGGCCCGGGCCTTCGGTTACGACCGGGAGGGTGGCGCGCTCGTCGACAGCATCGAGCCGGACAGCCCGGCAGAGACTGCCGGCCTGCGACCGGGCGACGTCGTCGTCGGGCTCGACGGCCGCGCCGTCGACACCGCCCGCGACGTTACCCGCGCCGTGGCCGATATGGCGCCCGGCACAACGCTGACCCTCGGCTATCTCCGGGACGGCGGGTCCGGCGCGACGGTCACGCTTGCGCTCGCCGAACAGCCCCGGCCCGCGTCGCCCGCGCGCGATTTCACGGAGGCTCGCGAAGAGGAGCGCCTCGGCCTCGCCCTCAGGCCGCTGACCGACGCGCTTCGGGCCGAGCTCGGGCCCGAGACGGGCGGCGTCGTCGTGCGGCGCGTGCGTCCGGGCGGGCTCGGTGCGGAGGCGGGCGTCCGGACGGGCGATCTCATTCTGGAGGCCGGCCGGGCGCCGGTCACGGCGCCGGAGGACGTCGCGGCGGCCTGGATCGCGGCGCGGACGGCGCAGCGGCCGCTGCTGCTGCAGGTCCGGCGCGGCGACGCCTCGCTCTATGTCGCGATCGAGGGTTGAGGCCGCCCTCAGGACGGCAGGTCGCGCTCGAGCGGCTCGATGCTGCCCCGCCGCGGCGTCCCGTCCGGCTGCGGCGGGCGGGTAATGCGGGCGCAGGTGCCGTCCTCGACCCAGACCCAGGCGTTGCCCTGGTAGTCCACCGCCGAGGTTCCCGGCGCCGCCTCGCCGTTGATCCCGTCGTTCTCTCCGGCCGGAGCGATGCCGTAGCACCGCTCCTCGGCAGCGGCGGCCGCGGCCGAAATGCCCGCCGCCAGCAGCGCGGCCGCTCCGATGGCGATGCGTGCCATGGGCTCGTCTCCCTTGCATGCCGGAACCAGCGCCGGCGTCCGCGCATACCTGCGGTGCGGCGCACCGCGGCGCAAGGGCCGGCCGATCCCGAAACCGCTCGAATAACGTGCGCGTGGCTGCGCCCGCGCCCCTGCGGCTTCCGGCTCGGCGGGTTTCCTGCTAGGCACCCCGGCGCGGCGACGGGGCGGGGTGCGGTCCGGAGCCGTCGGAAGACGGGGGGACGTCGCCCATGGACGCAGCCAACCTGCCCTCGGCGCTCGCGCCGGCCGCGGAGCTTCTCGCCCGCGGCGGACCGGCGCTTTGGGCCATTGCGGCGCTGTCGGTGGTGGCGCTCGCGACCTTCCTCTGGAAGCTCTGGCAGCTGGTCGCTGCCGGCGCCTGGTCGCGCGACCGGGCGGAGCGGGCGCTCGCCTGCTGGCGCGTCGGCCGCCCGCAGGAGGCGCATGCCGTGCTCGCGAGCGGCCGCTCGAGCGTCGCCTGCCGGGTTCTGGCCGCGGGTCTCGCCGCGGTCGAGACGCTTCCCGAGGCGGCTGCGCGCGAGGAGACGGCGCGCGTCGCCAAGCGCGCTCTGGCGGAGGCGCGCGCCGGGCTGAGGACGCTCGAGCTCATCGCCCTGATCGCGCCGCTGCTCGGGCTGCTGGGAACCGTGCTCGGCATGATCGCAGCGTTTCGTGGCCTCGAGGCGGCCGGCGTCGCTGCTGATCCCGGGGTGCTCGCGGGCGGCATCTGGGAGGCGCTGCTGACGACCGCGGCGGGCATGGCGGTGGCCGTGCCGGCGGCCGTGGCGCTGACCTGGTTCGAATCGGTGGTCGACCGCCTGCGCCTCGACCTCGAGGATTTCGCGACCCAGGTCTTCACCCATCGACCACGCCACGCCGCGCTGGCGCGTGCC
>SKOX01000082.1 GCA_007119835.1 Paracoccaceae bacterium | reverse complement strand
CGGACCCGGAAGGGCGGGGCGCGCGGCATGATCGAGGCGCTGACGCAGATCCCGGCGCATGGCGCCTTCGCGCCGATCTTCACGCTCGCGGTGATCGTGGGGATGTTCCTGTTCTTCGTGCGCGACGTCTACCCGCCCGCTGTGGTCGCGATGGCGGGGGCGGCGGTGCTGGTCGCGGGCGGCATCGTGCCGACCGACCAGCTCCTCGACGTCTTCTCGAACCCGGCGCCATGGACGATCGCGGCGATGTTCGTGCTCTCCGGCGGGCTGGTGCGGACCGGCGTGCTGGCCAACGTCTCGCGGCTGATCACGCGGCATGGCGGGGAGCGTCCGGGGCTGGTGCTGGTGCTGCTCGCGGCGCTGGTGATCGTCGCCTCGGCCTTCATGAACAACACGCCGATCGTCGTGGTGATGATCCCGATCGTCGTCCAGCTCGCGCAGGCGATGAAGCTCGCACCCTCGAAGCTGCTGATCCCGCTTTCCTATCTCGCGATCATGGGCGGGGTCTGCACGCTGATCGGGACCTCGACCAACCTGCTCGTCGACGGCGTGGCGCGGCAGCAGGGCCTCGCGCCCTTCACCCTCTTCGAGATCACGCCGCTCGGGGTCTGCCTCGCGCTGATCGGGCTCGTCTACCTGCGGCTGATCGGCGCGCCGATGCTGCCCGACCGCGAGACCATGGTCGAGCTCCTCGGCAGCCGCAAGCGGATGAAGTTCTTCACCGAGGTCGTCGTGCCGGCGGGCTCGCCCCTGATCGATTCGAAGGTGACGGACGTCTCGATCTTCAAGCGCGAGGGCATGCGGGTCATCGACGTGCTGCGCGGCGACGAATCGCTCCGGCGCGAGCTGCCCGACGTGGTGCTGCGCGAGGGCGACCGGGTGGTGCTGCGCACGGCGATGACCGAGCTCCTCGGGCTGAAGGACAGCAACCAGGTGACGCTGGTCGACCGGGTCGGCTCGCGGCGGACCACCACGGTGGAGGCGCTGATCTCGCCCGACTGCAAGCTGGTCGGCCGCTCGCTCGGGTCGCTGCGCCTCCGGCGCCGCTACGGCGTCTACCCGCTGGCGGTGCACCGGCGGAACCGCAACATCGGCCGGCAGCTCGACGACGTCGTGGTGCGCGTCGGCGACACGCTGCTGCTCGAGGGCGCGCCGGAGGACATCCGGCGGCTCGGGGCCGACGTCGATCTCGTCGACATCTCCGAGCCCGCCGAGAAGCCCTACCGGCGCAAGCGGGCGCCGCTGATGGTGGCGATCCTCGCCGGCGTCGTGGTGCTCTCGGCCGTGGGGGCGGCGCCGATCCACGTGCTGGCGCTCGCCGGCGTGGTTCTGGTGCTGGTGACCCGGATCCTCGATGTTGACGAGGCCTTCGGCTACATCGACGCCCGGCTCATGGCGCTGATCTTCGGGATGCTCGCGGTCGGGATCGCGCTCGAGCGCTCGGGGGCGGTGCAGATCATCGCCGGTGCGGTGGCGCCGTGGCTGGTCGACGTGCACCCGTTCTTCCTGCTGCTCAGCGTCTATGCGCTGACGTCGGTGCTGACCGAGGTGGTGACCAACAACGCCGTCACCGTGGTGATGACGCCGATCGCGATCGCGCTCGCCATCAGCCTCGGGGTCGATCCGCGGCCGCTGGTCGTCGCGGTGATGATCGGCGCCTCGGCGAGCTTCGCGACGCCGATCGGCTACCAGACCAACACGCTGGTCTACGGGCCGGGCGGCTATCGCTTCACCGACTTCATGCGGGCGGGCGTCGGCATGAACGTGATCTTCGGCATCGCGACCTGCCTCTTGATCCCGCTGTTCTGGCCGCTCGGCTGAGGGCTTGCCGGCGGTGGCGGCGGCGACTAAGTGGAGGCGATTCCGCAAACCCTGACGACGGAGACCCCGATGGCCGGGCATTCCAAGTGGGCCAACATCCAGCACCGCAAGGGGCGCCAGGACGCGGCGCGCTCCAAGCTGTTCTCCAAGCTCTCCAAGGAGATCACGGTGGCGGCGAAGATGGGCGACCCCGACCCGGACAAGAACCCGCGCCTGCGCCTGGCGGTGAAGGAGGCCAAGGCCAGCTCGATGCCCAAGGACAACATCGAGCGGGCGATCAAGAAGGCGCAGGGCGGCGACGCCGACGCCTACGAGGAGATCCGCTACGAGGGCTACGGGCCGAACGGGGTGGCGATCATCGTCGAGGCGATGACGGACAACCGCAACCGCACGGCGTCGAACATCCGGGCGACCTTCGCCAAGCGCGGCGGCAACCTCGGGGAGACCGGGTCGGTCGCCTTCATGTTCGACCGGATGGGGCAGATCCTCTACCCGGCGAGCGCGGGCGAGCCCGACGCGGTGCTCGAGGCGGCGATCGAGGCGGGGGCGGACGACGTCGAGAGCTCCGAGGAGGGGCATGTCATCTGGTGCGCCGACACCGACCTCAACGACGTCTCGACCGCCCTCGAGGCGCGGCTGGGGGAGTCGGAAGCGACCAGGCTCGTCTGGAAGCCGCAGACGACGACGCCGCTCGACCTCGAGCAGGCGCAGGGGCTGATGCGGCTGATCGATGCGCTCGAGGACGACGACGACGTCCAGTCGGTGACGGCGAACTTCGAGGTCTCCGACGAGGTGATGGCGGAGCTTTGAGGCTGCCCCCGGCCGGGTCCCCACCGGAACGGCCTGCGGATCGCTGATCTCCCTTACGTGGCAGGGTCTCGGTTCGACGCCGGCTGGTGCCCGTGCCAGGCGCCGCGGCGCTCGAGGACGCTGCGCAGCAGGCTCGGGCGGTCGGTCATGATGCCGTCGACGCCGCGGTCGAGCAGGCGCTCCATCGTGGGGGCGTCGTCGATCGTCCAGACGTGGATCTGCACGCCGCGGGCATGGGCGAAGGCGAGCATCCGGCGGGTGACGAGCGGCACGCCCCAGACGCTGAGCGGCACCTGCACGCAGGGTGCGTCGGGTGGGCGGACCGGGATCCGGTGCGCGGCGGCCCAGAAGCGGGCGACGCCGGGTCGCCCCGGCGACCAGCAGAGCCCGGGGCCGAGCAGGGCGCGCAGGCGCGCGGTGCGCCGGTCGTCGAAGCAGCCGATGCAGACCCGCGCGAGGGCGTCGCAGCGGCGGATCACCTCGGCGAGCGGCTCGACGGCGGCGTCGGTCTTCGGCTCGATGTTGAAGCGGATGCCGGGGAAGGCGGCGAGGGCGTCCTCGAGGCGGGGGATCGCGGCCCCGCCCGGCGTGCGCAGGCGCGCGAGGTCGGCGTAGGTCGATTCGCTGATCCGGCCCGGCGCGTCCATGATCCGCCGGAGTGTGTCGTCGTGGAAGACGACAGGCACGCCGTCGCGCGTCACCTGGACGTCGGTCTCGATGTAGCGGTAGCCGAGCGCAGCGGCGTGGGCGAAGGCCTCGAGCGTGTTCTCCTCACGCTCCGCGCCGCCGCCGCGGTGGGCGATCGCGAGAGGACGCGGCGCGTCGAGGAAGGGATGAAGCGGACCGGCGGCCATCCTGCCGTTGTCGCCCGCCGGGCCGGCGGGGGCAATGGGGCCTGCGATGGCCGCTGGAGGGCAGGCGGCGGCGCTGGGCGCCGTCACCATAGGGTGGCGCTGCGCCTCAGATCGGCATCGGGTGGCGGCGGCGGATCGCCGCGATGCCCGCGAGTACCTCGTCGGACAGCGTGAGATCGGCCGCCCCGAGATCGGTCGCGAGCTGCTCCATCGACGTGGCGCCGATGATCACCGAGGCGGTGAACGGCCGCGACGCGACGAAGGCGAGCGCCATCCGCGCCGGGTCGAGGCCGTGGGCGCGGGCAAGCGCGACGTATTCGGCGACGGCCGCCTCGGCGGCGGGCTGCAGCCGGCCGTTGAGATCCTCCCGGATCGTCGCGCGCGAGCCGGCGGGCCGCACGCCGCCGGCATACTTGCCGGTGAGCATCCCGGCGGCGAGCGGCGAATAGGCCAGCAGCCCGACCTCCTCGTGGTGGGCAAGCTCGGCGAGGTCGGCGTCGAAGTAGCGGCAGATCAGCGAGTATTCGTTCTGGATCGACACGACGCGCGGCAGGCCGTGGGTCTCGGCGAGGTGGAGCATCCGTGCGGTGCCCCAGGCGGTGTCGTTCGAGAGCCCGACATGCCGGATCTTGCCCTCCTCGCGCAGCCGGCCGAGGGTCTCGAGGATGCCGAGGAACTCGCCGTCGAGGCCGCGGGCCTGGGTCTCGGGCGCGTAGCTCCAGATCGCGCGGAAGTGGTAGCTGCCGCGGTTCGGCCAGTGCAGCTGGTAGAGGTCGACGACGTCGGTGCGCAGCCGGCGCAGCGAGCCCTCGAGGGCGGAGCGCAGGCTCTCGGGGCCGATCGGCTCGCCCGCCCGCGCGGTCTGGTTGCCGGCGCCGGTGATCTTGGTGGCGAGGACGATGTCGCCGCGGCGGCCGGTGCGCGCGATCCACTCGCCGATGATCTCCTCGGTGCGGCCGGCGGTCTCGCGGGTCATCGGCGTCGTGGGATACATCTCGGCGGCGTCGAGGGTGTTGACGCCGGCGTCGAGCGCCGCGTCGATCTGGGCGTGGGCCTCGGCGGCGGTGTTCTGGCTGCCCCAGGTCATGGTGCCGAGGGTGAGGCGGCTCACCATGAGGTTGCTGCGGCCGAGGCGGGTCATCTGCATGGGATCGTCCTTGCTGTTGCCCGGCAGGGATACGCCTGCGCGCCGCGGGATCAAGGGGCGATGCGGCCGGTCGGCACGATGATCGGTCCCCCGGCGTCGCGGGCGACGTGGGCGGTGACGCCGTAGGTCGCGGCGAGGCGCTCGGGGCTCAGCACCGCCTCGGGCGGGCCGTCGGCCATGATGCGGCCGGCCTGCATCAGCACGATCCGGTGGCAGTGGCGGGCGGCGAGGGCGAGGTCGTGGAGCGAGACGAGGACGCCGTGGCCGGCGCGCGCGAGGCCCGCGAAGGTCTCCATCAGCCCGATGGCGTGGGCCGGGTCGAGGCCCGCGGTCGGCTCGTCGGCGAGGAGCAGCGGCGCCTCCTGGGCAAGCGCGCGGGCGACGAGGACGCGGGCGCGCTCG
>SKOX01000336.1 GCA_007119835.1 Paracoccaceae bacterium | reverse complement strand
CAGCTTGTCCCCGATCAGGAATTCGAGCGCGCGGTCGAGCCGGATATGCGGCAGCCCCTCGCCGGGGCCGAGCGCGAGCTTCGGCGGCGCGAAGCGCGTCACCCGATAAGCCGCGTCGCCCCAGTCCTCCGCCCGCATCCGGGCCGGCGATAGCAGCACGCCCGGGTCGTCCGGCAGCCGCCCGGGATGGAGCGCGGCCTCCTCGCCGGTCTCGATCAGCCGGCCCCGCACCACGTCGACGCTGCGGTTGCCGCGCGTCACCGTCGTCTCGACCGTGGCACGAAGGGCCGCGATCGCCAGCGCCCCCGTCCGCGCGCCCCGGAAGTCGGCGCGCCGGCGGGCATCCGCCACCAGCGCCTCGGTGATCGCCGAAAGCTGCGGGTGCTGGGAATGGTGCAGGTGGTCGGCCTTCGTTGCGGCGAACAGGATCCGGTCGATCCGCCGGCCGAGGATCGGCCAGAGCCAAGACGACCGGCCCGGGCGGAAGCTCGCGAGGATCTCCGCCATGGCGGTGCGCAGGTCCTCCACCGCGCGCGGCCCGTCGTTGATCGCGCCGAGCGCGTCGATCAGCACCACCTGGCGGTCGAGCCGCGCGAAATGGTTGCGGAAGAACGGCGCCACCACCACGCGCTTGTAGGCCTCGAATCGCCGCTCGAAGGCGCGCCAGAGCGAGGACGAGCCGCGCCGGTCCGGCCGCGGCAGCGGGCAGAAGGTGAGCGCGGGCGAGCCCTCGAGGTCGCCCGGCATCAGGAACCGACCCGGCGCCACCGCCGACAGCCCCGAAGCCCTGAGCGCGGCGAGGTATTCGGTAAAGAGGCCGGCCAGCATGCGCGCGTCGGTCTCGTCGAGCCTGGCTCCGGGATCGATGGTCGCGAGGTGCGCGAGGAACGCCTCGGCATGCGGGCGCCGCCCGGGCTCGCGCGCGGCCGCGAGGGTCGCCTCGGACCAGGTGGTGAAGTCCTGGCCCATCAGCGGCAGGTCGAGCAGCCATTCGCCGGGATAGTCGACCACGTCAAGATGCATCGTCCGGGTGCCGGTGAGGCCTGAGAGGAACGACGACGGCGTGACGCGGAACGACAACCGCAGCGTCGAAATCGTGCGCGTGCTCTGCGGCCAGTGCGGCTCGGGCGCGGTCAGGGCCGCGAGATGGTCCTCGTAGGCGAAGCGCGGCAGGGTCTGGTCGGGCTGGGGCTGGAGGTAGACCGAGCGGATTCGCCCCTCGCCCTCGGCGCGGAGTTGCGGCACCCGCGAGCGGGCGAGCAGATTGTTGACGAGCGACGTGATGAACACCGTCTTGCCCGCACGGCTGAGGCCGGTGACGCCAAGCCGGACCACGGTGTCGAACATGCTCTCCGAGACCCCGTCGAGCGTCTCCTCGAGGCGCCTCGACAGGCTGTCGGTGATGCTTCTGACGACCAAGGAGATCCCCCCGCAGACGGCCGCCCAGACCTAGTGGCTCCCGCGAGCGGCCGCAACGGCCGCTTGGCAGCCGCCCGCGTGCCGGTGTAGGCCCCGGCCATGCCCCGCTACGCGTTCCTAATCGAATACGATGGTGGCCCGTTCGCGGGCTGGCAGTGGCAGGCCGACCAGCCTTCGGTCCAGGCAGCCCTGGAGGCGGCACTGGCGCGGCTCGATCCGGGCGGTCCACGGGTCGCCGCGGCCGGCCGCACCGATGCGGGCGTGCACGCGACCGGGCAGGTCGCCCATGCCGACCTCGCGCGCGCCTGGGAGCCGGAGCGGCTGCGCGAGGCGGTGAACTGGCATCTGAGGCCCGCGCCCGTCGCGGTGGTCGCCGCCGCCGCCGTCGCTCCCGATTTTCACGCCCGCTTTTCCGCCACCGGCCGGCGGTACCTCTACCGCGTCGTCGCCCGCCGCGCGCCGCTCGTCCACGACCGCGGCCTCGCCTGGCGGGTGCCGCCGCCCTTCGACGTCGAGGCGGTGCGGGAGGCCGCGCGGGCGCTGGTCGGTCACCACGACTTCACCACCTTCCGCGCCGCGATCTGCCAGGCTGCGAGTCCGGTGAAGACCCTCGATGCCGCGGAGGTCGAGGCGTGCCCCTATCCGGGCGGAAGCGAGATCCGGCTGACGTTCGCGGCGCGATCGTTCCTGCACAACCAGGTCCGCTCCATGGTCGGCACGCTCGCGCGCGTAGGGGCCGGCGCCTGGCCGCCCGCGCGGGTTGCCGAGGCGCTCGACGCCCGCGACCGCGCGGCATGTGGCCCGGTCGCGCCGCCCTCGGGCCTCTACCTCACGGGCGTCGACTATCCCGAAAATCCCTTCGCCGACCTTTCCCCGACTGCCACCCGCGGTTAGCCTCATCGCGAAAGGAGGTCCCAATGAAGCTCCTCGACGTCTGGATCAACTGCCCCGACGCGGACCACGCCCGCCGCATCGCCGAGCGTCTGGTCGAGGTGCGGCTGGCGGCCTGCGCGAACATCTATGCGCCGATCGAGTCGGTCTATCGCTGGCAGGGCGCAATCGAGCGCGCCCGCGAGGTGCCGCTCCTGGTCAAGACCCGCGCCGAACTCTTCGACAAGGTCGCCGCCGAGGCGCGGGCCCTGCACCCCGACGAGACGCCGGCCATCCACGCGGTCGAGGCGGCCGCCGTGACGGCCGACTACCTCGCCTGGGCCTATGCCGAGACCGCCGGCCCCGGCGCCTAGGCGCGCAGCCGCAGCGCCGGCGCAGGGTTTCCGTCAGGCGTCAGCTTTCGCGTTGCTGTGCGTTCTTGAGGGAATGCCGAAGCAGGCGCCACTCCAACCCGGCGAGCGCGTTGTTCACGGTCCGCCGGATATGCGGATGCCGCAGCAGGCATGATCAACTCCCGAAACCGCCTCGGAGGGTGAATCATGTCCTTCGAGTTGGGTCTAGCACAGGGTTCTTTAGCGGCCAGCCAGGTCGATCCGCCGGCGCAGAGGCGGTCCTCGGTAAGGCCCCGGAGGGCAGTTCGGAACGCCGATCGGCGGGTGACGGGCAATCTGGAAAACAAAGCCCCGCCGATCGACGGATCGGCAGGGCAAAGCATTAACTTCCTGAACGGGCGGCAGCGATCAGCTCATTACAGCCGTCAGCTTGCCCGTCTGTCCGGCTTCTGGCCCGAAATCAGGCGAGCTGGAGGTTGGTCGCCGACTCGCGGCCGTCACGGCCCGACTCGATGTCGAAGGTAACCTTCTGGCCGTCCTCGAGGTGGCTGATGCCGGAGCGCTCGAGGGCGGTGGCGTGGACGAAGACGTCCTTGCGGCCCTGGTCGGGCTGGATGAAGCCGTAGCCTTTGGTGGCGTTGAACCATTTCACGGTGCCGGTGGCCATCGTGATGTCTCCTTTAGTCGTGCTGCCCGCAGTGTGCGGCAGCCTGGCGCAGTCGAGCCAAAATCGTGGTACTGCAGCCGCTTAGGGAGACAGTGATCCGAGAGTGGTAACCCGCGCCGCAAAAATGGGGGAGACGGCGCCGGATTGCAAGCCAAAACCGCATCCGAAACCGCATCGGCGTGCCGGCCGCGCCCGGGCGGATGCAGTTTCCATGCATATTCCCTGCATAGTCCATGCAGATCCGCGGCGGGTGCGCGCGGCAATCGGGCGTTAAGGCGGTCGGCTGCAGGATCGGGGCCTCACCGACAAGAGGACGGGTCCGATGGACGAGCGGAAGCGCACGACGCGCGAGGCGCGCAGCCATGCCGAGCTGCTGGCGGAACTGGAGGCGATGGAGGCGCGGCACCGGGAATGGTCGCTCAAGCGCCGCACCATCCCGGACGAGTGGTACCGGCTGCACGAGCAGACGCCGTGCGCGCCGAAGAAGACGCGGCTGACGGCGGCCTTCGACGCCGACGTCGTGCGCTGGTACCGCGGGCTCGGGCGGGGCTACCAGGCGCGGATGAACGCGGTGCTGCGCGCCTACATGCTGGCGGTGGTCGCCCGCGAGATCGACGTCGAGCGGGACGGGTCCGGTCAGCAGCCGTGAGCCCGACCGCCGAGGCCGCGGCGGCGCCGCAGGATCCCGCGCCGGGCTGATGCGTTGGCGACGGGCGGACGCGATGCGACGGATCCCGGCGGCGCCGCCTCGGGATCCCCGCGTGCCGCGACGGGCGCAAGCAGGGGAGGGAACGGCCATGACGCGCGACGACTTGCAGCGGCATCTGGAGGGCATGGCGCCGGGGGAGGTCTACATCCTGCCCTACGACATCTACGAGGGCGTGTGCCGGCCCGAGGCGACGGACGCGGAGACCCGCGACGAATGCGAGAGGCTTGCCAGGGCGGCCGGCTGCACCATGGCGTTCAGCACCGAGGGCCAGCAGGTGCGGTTCACCAAGGAAGGCTGAGCGCCACAGCCATGCGCCGGGCGATGTGAACCCGAAGGGGTCGCGCGGCGTTGGCCGTTCGGCCGGTCGCATTCGTGCAGGATCCTGCACGCGTGCAAGAGCCGGCAGCATGGACAGCAAGGAGGTCTGACATGAACGGCAAGCTCATCGGTGGCGCGGCGCTCGCGCTCGTTCTCGGCGCCGGCACGGCGCTCGCCCAGGAAGCGACCATCGCCGACGCCGACGACGACATGGACCAGGCGGCCGACGTCGACGCGATCGAGGCCGAGGCCGCCGACGTCGATCACGTCATGGTCGACGTCGAGGGCGAGATGATCCGGGTTCCGGTCGCCAAGGCCGCGGTCGTCTGCGACATGGAGGCCGAGGAGGTCGCCGAGTATGTCGGCACCGAGGACGCCGTCTGCGAGATCGACCAGGCCACCGCGGAGGAGCACGAGATCCCCGAGGAGACGGCCGAGGAGTTCGACATCGAGGTGGACATCACCGAAGAGGAGACCTGAGCCGCCTGCCTTCGGACTGCAGCACGGGGGGCATGCGCCCCCCGTCTTGCCTGGCGTGAACGGCTGCGGGGTTGGGGCGCGCCTCGCTGGATGATGCCGACGTGGCCCGCGGGGTCCGGGGACAATCGGGTCGCGGTTCCGGACGTTGAGGCGGGGCGGACGAGGGCGCCCGGCCATGGGGCGGCGTGGCGTGGCCGGCCGCAGGCGGGCCGGGCCTAGAGGAAGCCGAACAGATAGAGCAGGATGATGAT
>SKOX01000463.1 GCA_007119835.1 Paracoccaceae bacterium | reverse complement strand
GGTCGCGGGTGCCGCCGCTGCGGCACCCGCGGCACCCGCGACCGCAGCTTCGCCGCCCAGCGTGGCAGGGCAGGTCGCGGTCGCTATCGCCGGAGCCGATGGCGAGCGGGTCGAGATACGGCTCGATCCGCCGGAGCTCGGCCGGGTGCAGATCGCGATCAGGGTCATCGACGGGGCGCTGACGGCGGTGGTGCTCGCCGAGCGGCCCGAGGTGGCGGACATGCTGCGCCGGCACGCGAGCGATCTGGAACGCGATCTGGCCGCGGCTGGCTATGAGGACGTGTCGCTCGACTTCGGCGAGGGACACGACGAGGCACCGGACGAACGTGCCGCGCCGCCGGCTGCGGCCGCCACGGCGAAGGGGGAGCGTCTGCCCCTGGAATTCCTGCCCGCAGCCCGTCTTGCCGACGGGCGGCTCGACATCCGTCTTTAGGCGAAGGAGCCTGACCCCATGGAGATCGCGCCCACGCAATCAGGTCCCGCCGCCGGCCGCGCACCAGGCGCCGACCCGGCTTCGCCCGGAGCGACGGCGGCAGCCGACTTCCAGACCTTCCTGACGCTGCTCACCTCGCAGCTGCGCAACCAGGACCCGCTGAAGCCGCTGCAGTCGACCGAGTTCGTCGCGCAGCTCGCCAGCTTCTCGGCGGTCGAGCAGCAGATCCGCGGCAACGACCGGCTCGATCGGATCATCGAGGCGCTGTCGGGCGGGCCGGCGGCCGGGCTGGCGCAGTGGATCGGGCGCGAGGTCCGGGCCCCGGTGGCGGCGAACTACCAGGGCATGCCGGTCGAGGTCGAGGTCGAGCCCGATCCGCAGGCGGAGAAGGCCCTCCTCGTCGTGCGCAACGCCTTCGACCAGGTGGTCGCGCGCCAGCCGGTCGATCCGGCGCTCGCGACCGCGCGCTGGGACGGGACCGGCGTCGGCGGCGAGCCGCAGCCGCACGGTGCCTACAGCTTCACGCTCGAGAGCTACCGCGGCGAGGAACTGCTCGGCAGCACGCCCGGCCGTGTCTTCGCGGCGGTGACGGAGGTGCGCCTCAGCGACGGACGTGCCGAACTCGTCCTCGAGGGGGGCGAGCGCACGCCCGTCGACGCGGTGACCGCTGTCCGCTGAGCCGCCCGACCGAAGCCGCGCGGCTCCTCGCTCTGCTTGCGGCGCGCGCTGAAGCTACGCCGTGCTCGCGGCCTTGCGCGGTTCCTCGGCGACCTCGGCGTCCTCGACAACCGGGGACCGGCCCGGTCCGGTCGTGCGTTGCCCGGCCTCCGTTTTCGGATCGGACTTCAGGTCCGGTGCCGCCCCGTCGGCGGTCGTGCCCGAAGACCGGGGCTCCGCGGCCGGTCCGTCGCCGGCCGCTTCGGGCTCGCGCCCGACGAGCAGCGGCAGCGTCGCCGAGCCCGCGATGCGCGGGTCTTCCGCGTGCGGCGGGAGCTTCCAGTTCAGTGTGTCGAAGGCGCCGCACTCCTCGCAGACCGGCACCCAGTCGGCATGAACGTGGCTGCACTTGCCGCAGACCCACTGCGGGCCCCTCGAGGCGCTGAGCGCGCGGGCGAGCCATCCCCGCACCACGGTCTCGGGCGCGCCTTGCCCGCGTTCGATTGCGGCCATGAGCGCGAGGGAGCGGGTCGTCGGCTCCCGCTCGGCGAGATCGCCGAGCGCCTTGCGCGCGGCCGGGAAGTCCTCGTCGGCAAGCGCGAGCTCGGCGCCGAGCAGCCGGCTCTCGGGATGGTCCGGGTTCGCCGCGATCAGCGTCGCGAAGCGCGCGCGGCGCTCGGACGGCGACTCGTTCGGCTCTATCGCGGCAAAGGCCTGCGCGAGCTCTGGGTGCGGGTTCGCCGACCAGGCGTTCAGCGCGACCTTCTTTGCCTTGCGCTTGTATCCCGTCCGCGCGTGCACCTCGGCCGCAAGGGCGGCCGCGGGGATCAGCGCCGGCGCGAGCTTGTTGGCCTGGAGGGCGGCAGCATTGCCGCGGGTCTCGTTGCCCTCGGCGAAGGCGGCGCGCGCGTCGGCGAGCGAGAGGACCGCGTCGCGGCGCGTGCCGACGTCGCGCGGCAGCAGGCGCGCATGCATCGAGGCGTTCATGGTTTCCCGCGCCCCGGCCCAGTCGGCCTTCTTGGATTGGAGGTCGAACAGCGCGGTGAGTACGCCCGGATTGTCCGGGCGCAGCGCGAAGGCCTTCTTGGCAAGCGCGAGGGCCGTGTCGGTGTCGCCCGCCGCGAGCTTCTTCTGCATCAGCCCCTTGACGGCGACGAAACGGGTCCGGTCGCTCTCGAGCATCTTCTTGTAGTAATCGTAGGCGCGCTGATCGTCGCCGGCGAGCTCGGCGGCCTGGGCATTGACGATCCGGGTGACGTCGGGGCGGGCGAGGAGGCGCTCGGCCTTCTGCGCCTTGCGCGTGGCATTCTTCGCGTCCCCCGCGGCGAGCGCCACCAGCCCGTCGGCCAGCGCCTCGAAGCCGCGGCGCTCGCGCCGGCGGCGGAAGTAGCGGCTGATCGCCGTCTCGTCCCCGAGCAGGAATCGGAAGACCGCGATGATGAAGCCGACGACCTTGAGGATGACGAGGGCGAGCGCGAGGAGGACGAGCAGGCCGACAAGCGCCGCGATGGGGGTGAGCGAGAACTCGCGGCCGGCGAAGGCGACGCGCACCTCGCCGGGCGTGTCGACGATCCAGAGAACGCCGAATGCGAGCGCTGCCGCCAGCGCGATGAAGAGGATGATTTTCAGGACCGACCAGAGCATGACGCGCCTTCCCTCAGTTCATCGCCGAGAGGTCGGCCTGGACCTGCTCGTAGCCTTGGATCGCTGCTTGCCGGCTGCGCGCGGCCTCGAGCCAGCCGGCCATGGCGTCAGCCGCGGCAGGCGGCAGCGCTTCGGCCTCGTCGAGCGCCGTCTCCAGGTCGTCCTGACGCAGTGCGGCATCCATGCGCGAGAGGATCGCGTCGGCGTCGTCACCGGGTCGCGGCTCCAGCGAACGCGTCGCAACCTGCGCCTCGGCGAAGCCGCGGAGGCGGCCCAGGAAGTCGTCGTCTGCGCGCGCCTGGACATCGGCGCGAATGGCGCTCATGGCGGCGTCGGGAAAGCCCTGCCGGAGGCTCGCAAGCGTCGGCACGCCTTCCGCCGCAGGAGCCGCAAGGCCATCGGGCAAGGTGATGTCGGTACGGGTGGCCAGGCGTTCGACCGGCTCCTCGTAAGGGGCTCCGGCGGCGAGCGCCGAGCGGATCTGGGCGAGGTCCGACTCGATCTCGGCGCGGGTCAGGCTGGCCACGGCCTCGGCCTCGACCTCCTCTACCCGGGCGCGGGCGGTCTCGACCCTGCGTTGCGCTTCGGCGGCGACCTCGTCGATGCGGCGCGAGAGGGCGCCGACCTGGCCCGCGACGTCGCGGATCTCGCCGCGGAGGCCGGCGAGCTCGGCTTCGTAGGCGTCGATCTGGGCCGCTGTCTCTCCGACCTCGACCTGGGCGAACTGTTCTCGGAGCGACGCGAGGACCTCTTGCTGGCCCTCCACCGCCGCTTCCAGCCGGGAAAGGCGTTCGCGGGTTTCGGTGCCGTCGAGGGCTGCGAGTTCGTCGCGCATGGCGGCGATCTGATCGCCGATCTGGTCCTCGATCCGGGCCTCGAGCTCGGCGACACGCGCCTCGGCCACGGCCGCGTCCTCCAGTTCCGCCACTTCCGCGGCAAGGCGGTCCACCTCGGCGCGGACGTCCGTAACGGCCGCCTCCGTCTCGGCCTCGAGGGCGGCGACACGGTTCTCGAGCTGAGGATCCCGGGGGCTCAGCCACTCCGCCACCGGCGCGAGGCCGGTGGGCAGGTGCGGCGCGAGACGGGGCGCCCCCCAGATGCCGATGGCTGCGCCAGCGATCAGCAGGAGCAGCGCGATGAGAAGCGTCGAGGCGAGCGAGCGGCCGCCTTCGTCGTCCGCCTCGCCGTCCGGCCGCTCGGCCGCGCCTCGGTGTCCATCGTCGCGTCCGCCATTCCGTCCACCGTCCCCCGCGGATCCGGAACCCATCGCGCGACCAGGAGCCGGCTCGGGCTCCGCGGTGACGGATGGTGCCTTGCCATCGTCCGCAGGGCCGGCGGCCTCCGGGCGACCGTCAGCCGCCGCGGCCACCGTCGCGCCGGGCGTCGCCCAGGGATCGGCGGGCCGGGTGGTCGCCTCGCCGCCGGTAGGCGGTGGGTCGGCGGGAGCGGTATCGGTCGTAGAGGCGTCCTGCAGTCCCTCCGCGCCCGCCTGCGGCGGCATGTCGCCGGTCCCGGTCTCGTCGGCCCGCTCTTCCTTGGCGCGCTTGGCTGTGCCAGGGCCTGCGAGCGGGGTTCCGACTTCATCGGAGTCGAGCGGCTTCATCTGCTCGGCGACGATGCGGCTTTGATCCTCCGGCTTCGCGCTCGCGGCTTCTTCCTCCGGAACTGCCTCTCCCGGCGCCCCGGCCGCAGCGTCCCGTCCGGCTGGCGGTGCCGGCGTTCCGGAAACCTCGGGTCCCGAGGTGTCGCCGAAAGCCTCGCGCTCGGCCTCGCGTTCCGACTGCCCCGGCTCCCCGACTGCAGCTTCCCGGCCGACCGGCGGGGGCGGCGCTCCGGAAACCTCGGGACCGGACGTGTCGCCGAAACCTTCGCGTTCGGCGTCGCGCTCCGATTCGATCCGCTCCTCGTCCCTGCCGGATTTGGACTTCTTGTTTGCCATGTGATCTCGCCCCCGCCCCCCGTTGCCGGGGCTTCTTCGCATCGGGCGGATACTAGGCGAAGCCGCTATGGGGGACAAGCGGCTGGCCTTTCAGCATGAACGCGGGCTGGAATTACAGGCGGGAGAGGATCGCGATCATGCCCTCCCTGTCCGGGTTCGGCGCGATCTGGCGGCGCGCGGCGGGCAGGATGCCGGCGAGCGGGGCGTCTGCCGCTGCGCTGATCGCGGCGCTGCGCGTCCGGTCGAGCCGCCAGCCGCCGGCCGCGTCTGCAAGGAGGCGCGCAGAGCGGGGAGAGAACGCGGCGATCACGTCGAGCCCGCCGCTCTGCCCGAGCGCGCTGGCCTCCGGGCTCGGCGGTATGGCGTGCTGCTCGTAGACGAACGCCGCGCGCGCCG
>SKOX01000179.1 GCA_007119835.1 Paracoccaceae bacterium | reverse complement strand
GCGAGCGCCCAGCGCGGCGTCGCCGAGCGCGCCCCGAGCCGGTGCTGCAGATCGATCCGGTCGAGCTTGTAGACCACCCCGTCGATGTCGTAGCCGAGCGTCGCCCGGCTGCCCTCGATCCGCCGGTAGTGGGCGAGCATCGCATCCGTGCTCTCGGCGACCTCCGTCAGCGGATTGACCGGAAAGCCGAGATCCCGCAGCCGCTGAAGCGCGCGCGACTGCGTCTCGGCCAGCGGCTCCGACACCGCTCCCCAGGAATACGCGAAGAAGCGCAGCGGCCGTGCCGCCGTCACCTCCGGGTCGAGCTGGCGCAGGCTGCCCGCCGCGGCATTCCGCGGGTTCGCGAAGGTCCGCCCCCCCGCCTCGGCCTGCCGGGCGTTCAGCGCGGCGAAGTCGGCGTGGCTCATGTAGACCTCTCCGCGGACCTCGAGGAGATCGGGCGCGCCCGCTACCTCGCCGGGGATGTCTGAAAGCGTCCGCGCGTTCGCCGTGACGTTCTCCCCCTCGGCGCCGTCGCCGCGGGTCGCGGCCTGCACCAGCCGCCCGTTCTCGTAGCGCAGGCTGAGCGACAGCCCGTCGATCTTCGGCTCGGCCACGAAGGCGAGGGGCGCGTCCGGCTCAAGGCCGAGGAAGCGGCGGATCCGGGCGACGAACTCGCCCACATCCGCCTCGTCGAAGGCGTTCTCGAGGCTGAGCATCGGCACCGTGTGATGGACCTTGGCGAAGGCGCCCGAGGGTGCTGCGCCGACGCGGCCGGACGGCGAATCCGCCCGGCGGAGCTCGGGAAAGGCCGCCTCGAGCGCGGCGTTGCGCCGCTTCAGCGCGTCGTACTCGGCGTCGGAGATCTCGGGCGCGTCGCGCCCGTGGTAGGCCTCGTCGGCCGCGCCGAGAACGCGGGCGAGGCGGCCGAGCTCTTCCTGCGCCTCCTCGGGCGTGAGCTCGGAGACGGGACGGAGGTCGGCCATGGATGCTCCTGGAGCGCGTCGCCGCTGCGCTTACCGTGCAGGCCGCCGTGCGTCCAGTCCTCCGCCGCGGGACCGGTCGCGCCCTTGCCGCGGCAGGCCCCGCCGCGACCGCCATACGGCCTCGCCTGTCGTCCGGCAAACGTCGGGAGCACCCACGCCTCCGCAACGGCAGGAAATGTCTGCGGCGGGTCGTTCTTGCGTGGCTACTTTGTCCGGAATGCGCTTGGATTGTGCATGCTAGGCGGGCCCTTGATATGGATCATGGCCGCGCGCGGCGCCAGCCGCACGCTGGGAGGTCCAAGGGCCGGGCGCCAGCCGGCCGCGTCAGGGAGCGACGGCCCATGAGCGACCGGCAAGGCCGGCCCGACCCATACGGTATGCCACTCGACCGGCGCCGAATGGCGGCGGACGCGCCCGGCGACCCGGGCGCCGGCCTCGAGATCCTTGTCAGCGGGGCCATCCGCCGGCAACGCAATCGCGATCGGCCGCTTCACGCCGATCTTGCCGAGGCCAGCCCGATGCCGCACAGGGTCCGTCGGCTCGGCTTTCGGACCGGCAGCGTCATGCCATTCCGGCGAGCCGCTCCCGCAGTGCAGGACACCGCCACGTGACGACGAAGACGCCGAAGCCTTCGCATTTCCCCGGTCCGCCGCCCGCCGGCCTGCCGCCCTGGGCGCTCGTCGCGCTCTACGTCGCCGTCGGCCTCGCGCCGCTCGCCCTCGCCGCGCTGCGGGACGAGCCGGCGCGCGGCTTCTGGCACGAGCTCTCCTCCGGCCTCGTCATGGTCGCCTTCGCGATGACGCTGGCGCAGTTCCTGCTCTCGGGGCGCTTCCGGTCGTTGTCGGGCAAGGTCGGCATCGACCTCACCATGCGCTTCCACCAGCTGGCCGCCTGGAGCCTGCTCGCCTTCGTCCTCCTGCACCCCTTCCTCTACGCGCTCCCGACGCTTGTCGCCGATCCCGCCGCGGGTTTCGCGCGGCTCCGGGGCATGTTCGCGTCTCCGGGCCTCAGGACCGGCGTCATCGCCTGGTGGCTCCTCGTGATCCTCGTGCTCACGGGCGTCTGGAAGGACCGGCTGCCGCTGCGCTACGAGCTCTGGCGCCTCAGCCACGGCCTCGGCGCCGCCGCCATCGCCGGCCTGAGCGTGCACCACGCGCTGAGCGTCGGCACCTACGCCGCCGATCCCGCCCTCGCCACCTTCTGGGCAGGCCTGACCGCCGTCGCCCTGGCCTCGCTCGTCCACGTCTACCTCGTGAAGCCGCTCCTGCAGCGGCGCGACGCATACCGCGTCACGGCGAACGCGCCGGCGGCCGACCGGATGTGGCGCGTCGCGCTCGAGCCCGAGAGCGGCCGGACGCCCAACTTCGCCGCCGGTCAGTTCGCCTGGGCGAATCTCGGCCACTCGCCCTTCAGCCTGACCGAGCACCCGTTCTCGATCTCGTCGGCCCCCGCCGAGCGGCCGCGCATCGAGTTCACCATCAAGGAGGCCGGCGACTTCACCAACCGCGTGGGCGAGGTGCCCGTCGGCACGCGCGCCTACCTCGACGGCCCGCACGGCGCCTTCACCCCGGCCGGCCGTCCCGCCTGCAGGCTGGTGCTGATCGGCGGCGGCGTCGGCTTCGCGCCGCTCCTCGGCATTCTGCGGCAGCTCGCCCACGACCGCTGGCCGCATCCGGTCGACGTGATCTACGGCAACCGGGTCGAGAGCCAGATCATCGGCCGCGACGAGCTGGATGCCCTCGCAGGCCGGCTCGAGATGCGCCTCAACCTCGTCCTTTCAGAGCCGCCGCCCGGCTGGCCGGGCCCCACCGGCGACCTCACGCCGGAGGTGCTCGCGGCCTGCCTGCCCGAGCGCGACCAGGACGCGCTCTACCTCGTCTGCGGCCCGGTCCCGATGATGAACGCGGTCGAGCGCGGCCTTGTCGAACTCGGCATCCCGGCCGGCCGGATCGTCTCCGAACGCTTCACCTACGAATAGGGGGCCTGCCATGCGCCACGTCCAGATTGCCCGCCTGACCTGGGCGCTCACCGCCCTCTTCGCCGCCGGCGCGGTCGTGTTCGCGGCCACCCGCCCGGCGCCGGAGACCATCGCGGCCGCCGATCCCGCCGCGGCCAGCGCGGCCTTCGAAGCCCACTGCGCCCAGTGCCACGGCCCGCGCGAGTTCCCCTACTGGGCATCGATCGAGCCCGATCCCGAGGAACGGCGCGCCTGGCTCGACCGTCTCCTCCAGCGCCACTATCCGCCGCCCGAGGAGGAGCGCGCCCTGGTCATCGAGCACATCGAGCGCACGCTTGCCGAAGGCGAGTGACCCGGCGCCCGGAGGAACCGCGGCCGTCTCGCGCCGAACGGTCCGCGCGCGCGCCGGACGGCGAGGACCCAGATCGTGTCCCGGTCCGTCGATGACCCCGGGTTGCTGCGGCTCGAGGGCTGGCACGACGAATGCTGCCGGCACTTGACGCCCATCATCACGGCGACATGCCGCCGCTGCGGCCGCCGCCGTCCGGACGGAGCCCGACCGTGATGAAGCATGGATCCGCACCGGCCTCGCACCGCGCGGAACCGCGTGACCGTCGACATCTCTGCCCGTCGGACGAGCCCTAGCCGCCCGTTATCGCATCGTGATCGCCGGCGAGCTCCGTCCGGACGAGTGCCGCCACCAGGCGGACGAAGTCGGAACGGCCGGCCAGGTCGAGCAGCCGCTCGGGATCGGCGGGCAGACCGAGCCGCTCCGCCGCCGCGAGCGCCCTCCGGTCGGCGAAGGGCTGGATCTCGTCCCAGACCGCCTGCACCTCGCGGAAGAAGATATCGGCGCCGACGTCGCCGATCCCCTTGAAGGCCTTGAGGCGCCGCCGCTCCTCCTCCGGGTCGTGGCCTGCGGCCTCGCGGAGCGCGCGCAGGTCGCCGCGATAGTCGGCCATCAGCATCTCGGCGGTATCGCCGAGCATCCGCGAGCCGCTCTCGTCGTAGCGCTTGTAGCCATGGGCGGTGAGCACGTCGACGCGGTCCTGCCACGAGGCGGCGGCCATCTTGTCGGGCGTCGAGTAACCGGCCGCGATCAGCGCGCGCGTCGCCTCCACCGCCTGCTCCGCCGAGATCCTAGCCGAGAACAGCAGGCTCGCGACGAGAAGCTGGAACAGCGGCGCGGGTGTGTTTCGCTCGATGTCGATGCCGATCTCGGCGCAGTAGGTCCGGCCGTGCCGGTCGAGGACCGCCTCGATGACCTGCTTCTGCGTCTTGCCCATTGCCTTCCTCCCGTGGAGCCGTCGCGTCCGCACTGCGCGCGGCGGAGCCGGTGGCGGTTTCTCGAGCGCGGGGCTTGCCGTGGAACGAGGCGGTGGACGTGCGGGTTCCCGAGATGTCGGGCAGGGAGGGGCGGCATGACCGGAAGCGAAGCGCAGCGGATTTCGGGAATGAGGGTGTCCGTCTGCGGTGGGCTCCTGGCACTGCTGCTCTGGCCGCAGGCCGTCGCGGCGGAGCCCGAGTGGGTGCAGCGCTCGCTGGAGCTCGCCAACGAGGCCCGCGCCGCCGAGGGACTCGAGCCGCTCGAGATCGACGAGCGCCTCGTCGCCGCGGCCGAGGCGCATGCCGAGGACATGCTGGAGCGGGACTACTACAGCCACGTCTCGCCGGAGGGGGAGACGGTGCGGGACCGCTACCTCGCCGAAGGCGGCAGCGAAGCCAAGCTGGTGTCCGAGAACCTCGCCTTCTGCGAGGGCTGCCCGACGCCGCCGGGGATCGAGCGCGTCGAAGCCTTCCACGAGGGCTGGATGGAAAGCCCGGAGCACCGGGAGGCGATCCTCGATCCGGGCCTTTCGGCCTTCGGCTTCGCGATGCGGGCGGACGACGCCCGCGTCTACGGCGTGCAGACCTTCGCCGGCCCCGGCCGCCCGCGGGGCCTCACGCCGGACGAGGAGCCGGAGGAACTGCCGCCCGACGCGCTGCGGGGGCACGCGCTCGAGGCGATCAACGCCGCGCGGGAGGCGGAGGGGGTGCCGCCGCTCGAGCCGAGCGACGATCTCGACCGGGTGGCGGAAGACCTCGCCGGGGACGGGCGCATCGAGGAGCCGGACGAGGGGCTGCTCGACCGGCTGCCCGAGGGCGCGGCGCGG
>SKOX01000231.1 GCA_007119835.1 Paracoccaceae bacterium | reverse complement strand
GGCGTCCACCGGCAACCACGGCCGGGCGCTGGCGCACGCCGCGCGCGCGCTCGGCACCCGGGCCGTCATCTGCATGTCGTCGCTCGTCCCCGCCAACAAGCTGCGCGCGGTCGAGGCGGCGGGGGCCGAGATCCGCATCGTCGGCCGCTCCCAGGACGACGCGCAGGCGGAGGTGGACCGCCTCGAGGCCGAGGAGGGGCTGACGCCGGTGCCGCCCTTCGACCATGCCGACGTCATCGCGGGACAGGGCACGATCGGGCTCGAGATCGCCGAGGACGCGCCGGACACCGCTTGCGTGCTCGTGCCGCTGTCGGGCGGCGGGCTGATCTCGGGCATCGCCGCGGCGATCAAGGCGGAGCTGCCGCGCGCCCGGGTCGTCGGCGTCTCGATGGAGCGGGGCGCGGCGATGGTGGCCTCGCTCCGCGCCGGGAGGCCGGTGCTGGTGGAGGAGCTGCCGACGCTGGCGGACTCGCTCGGCGGCGGGATCGGGCTCGGGAACCGCCACACCTTCGCCATGACGCGCGCCCTCGTCGACGACACCATCCTCGTGACCGAGGAGGAGATCGCCGCGGCGATCCGCTTCGCCTACGCCGAGGAGGGCGAGATCATCGAGGGCGGCGCGGCCGTGGGCATTGCGGCGATCCTCGCCGGGAAGTACCGGCCGGCGGGGCCGACCGTCCTGGTCCTCTCCGGCAAGAACATCGACATGGACGCCCATAGGCGCCTGATCCGCGAGAACGCCCATGCCTGACATCACCATCCTGACCGAGACCGACCTGCGCGCCCTCGTGCCGCTCGACCGCGACGCCATCGGCGCGGTGCGGGAGGCCTTCGTGGCGCTCGCGACCAAGGCGGTCGTCATGCCGCCGATCATGCGGCTCGACATCGCCGAGGCGAACGGCGAGGTCGACGTGAAGACCGCCTACGTGCCGGGGCTCGAGTCGTTCGCGATCAAGGTGAGCCCGGGCTTCTTCGACAATCCCAGGCTCGGGCTGCCGTCGCTGAACGGGCTGATGGTGGTGCTGTCGGCGAAGACGGGCCTCGTCGAGGCGCTGCTGCTCGACAACGGCTATCTCACCGACGTGCGGACCGCCGCGGCGGGCGCGGTCGCGGCGGACGCGCTGGCGCGGCCCGATGCGGCGCGGGTTCTGGTGCTGGGCGCGGGCGTGCAGGCGCGGCTGCAGCTGCAGGCGCTGGCGCTCGTCCGGCCGCTCGCCGCCGCGACCTACTGGGCGCGCGACGCCGAGAAGGCGCGCGCCTGCGCCCGGGAGATGGCCGAGGCGCTCGGGATCCCGGTTGCCGCCACCACCGAACCCTGGACGGCCGCCGCCGAGGCCGACATGATCGTGACGACGACTCCGGCGACCGAGCCGATCCTGCCCGCGGACTGGCTGCGCCCCGGTCAGCACGTCACCGCGATGGGGTCGGATGCGGAGCACAAGAACGAGGTCGATCCCGCGGTCATCCCGCGGGTGCGCTACGTCGCCGATCGCCTGTCGCAGACGCGGCTCCTAGGCGAGCTGCGCGCCGCCCTGGACGCGGGAGCCGTCGCCGAGCATGCGCGCTTTCCCGAGCTCGGCAATGTGCTTGCCGGGATGACTGCCGGCCGCAGCGCGCCCGACCAGATCACCCTCGCCGACCTCACCGGCACCGGCGTGCAGGACACCGCCATCGCCACCCTCGCCGTCGCCCGCGCCCGTGCTGCCGGCGCCGGCCGCACCTTCACCTCCTGAAGCCGGGAACCCGCATGCCAGACGTCGCCCTGAACTTCGAGCGCGCCGAATACGCCGACCGCCTGGCGCGGGTGCGCGCCGCCATGGCAAAGGCGGATCTCGACCTGCTGTGGATCACCGACCCCTCGAACATGCACTGGCTGACCGGCTACGACGGCTGGAGCTTCTATGTGCATCAGGGGGTGATGGTGAGCCACGATGCCGAGCCCGTCTTCTGGGGGCGGGGCATGGACGCGGTGGGTGCGCTTCGGACGGCGTGGATGGATGCTGCGAACTGCATCGGCTACGCCGACCAGTACGTGATGAACCCCGAGGCGCATCCGATGGAGGACGCGGCCCGGCTGATCCGCGAGCGCGCGCCGGGCGCGCGGCGGATCGGGGCGGAGCTCGACAACTACTACTACTCGGCGAAGGCGCATGCCGTGCTGACGGCGGCGCTGCCCGACCGGCTCTTCGCCGACGCGACCGGCCTCGTGAACTGGCAGCGGACGGTGAAGAGCCCGCAGGAGATCGCCTACATCCGGCGCGCGGCCGACATCGTCGGGCGGATGCACGAAGCGATCCGCGAGACGATCCGGCCGGGGCTGCGCAAGAACGAGCTGGTGGCGGAGATCTACCGTGCCGGCATCGTCGGGACGGAGGAGGCGGGGGGCGACTATCCGGCGATCGTGCCGCTCCTGCCGACGGGCAAGGATGCCTCGGCGGCGCACCTGACCTGGGACGACCGGCCGTTCGAGGCGGGCGCGGGCACGTTCTTCGAGATCGCGGGATGCCACCGGCGCTATCACGCGCCGCTCTGCCGGACGGCATTCCTCGGCGAGCCGCCGCGGGCGATGCGCGAGGCGGAGACGGCGTTGCTCGAGGGGCTCGAGGCCGGCATCGATGCGGCGCGGGCCGGCAACGTCGCGGGCGACGTCGCCCGCGCGCTCGCCGGGACGCTGGCGAAGTACGGCATCGTCAAGGACGGACGCTGCGGCTATCCGATCGGCGTGAGCTACCCGCCGGACTGGGGCGAGCGGACGATCTCCTTCCGCGAAAGCGACACGACCGAGCTGCAGCCCGGCATGACCTTCCACTACATGCCCGGCCTGTGGTTCGACGACTGGGGGCTGGAGATCACCGAGACCATCCTGATCCGCGAGGACGGGGCGGCGGAGTGCCTCGCCTCGGTGCCGCGCGGGCTGGTGGTGAAGTGAGCGAGGCGGCTCTCCTCGCGCCGCACGACGCGCTCGGGCGTACGAAGGAGATCCTCGCGACGCTGGTGGGGTTTCCGACGATTTCGTCCGAGGGCAATCTCGACTGCATCGCCTACGCCCACTCGCTGCTCGCGCCGCTCGGCGCCAAGCTCGAGGTGATCCCCGACGCGACCGGCAGGAAGGCGAACCTGCTCGCGACGATCGGGCCGGACGTGGACGGCGGCGTGATCCTCTCGGGTCATGTCGACGTGGTGCCCGTCGAGGGCCAGGACTGGTCGACGGACCCGTTCCGGCTGACCGAGTATGCCGGGCGGCTCTACGGCCGGGGTGCGTGCGACATGAAGGGCTTCGTCGCCTGCGCGCTCGCCGCGGCGCCGGCCTTCGCCGACGCCCGGCTGGCGCGGCCGGTCCACATCGCGCTCACCCACGACGAGGAGGTGGGCTGCCTCGGCGCGCCGCGGCTGATCGCGGCGATGGCCGCGCTCGGGCGCCGGCCGGCTGCCTGCATCGTCGGCGAGCCGACGGGCATGGCGCTCGTCGAGGGCCACAAGGGCTGCTTCGAGTACACCACGCATTTCGAGGGGCTCGAGGGACACGGCTCGCGGCCCGACGTCTGCGTCAACGCGGTGTTCTACGCGACGCGCTACGTCGCGGAGATCATGCGGCTGGCGGGTGAGCTTCGGGGCCGTGCGCCGGCCGGGTCGCGCTTCGACCCGCCGTGGTCGACGCTGTCGGTCGGGCGGCTCGACGGCGGGATCGCGCGCAACGTCGTGCCGAACCGCTGCGCGGTGGAGTGGGAGTTCCGCCCCGTCAGCCGCTCGGACGTGGACTTCGTCTGGCAGCGGCTGCTCGACCTCGCCGAGGGCGTGCTGTTGCCGGAGATGCAGGAGGTCCACCCCGAGGCCACGATCATCACCGAGGTGATCGGCGAGGTCGCGGGCCTCGACCCGGTGCCGGGCTCGTCGGCGGTGGCGCTGGCCGCCCGCCTGACCGGGGGCGACGCGGGCAGGGCCGGGGTGGTGCCGTTCGGGACCGAGGCCGGCCTCTTCCAGGCGGCGGGCGTCCCCACCGTCGTCTGCGGGCCGGGCGACATCGCCGAGGCCCACCGGCCCGACGAGTCGATCGGCGAGGACGACCTCGCCGCCTGCCTCGCGGCGCTCGATCGGCTGGTGCCAGAGCTCTCGGCCTGAGCTCTCGGCCTGAGCCCTGGCATCGGGCGCCGTCCTCGGGGGCATCGAGCCCCCTCGGCCGGCGTCGGGCGCGCGGGCCGCGCCCTCCGGGCCCGGCTGCGCCTCCGCGAGGAAGACGGAAACCGCCGCTGCGCGAGCGGCTTGACGGCGACGCCGGGCTGGCGCCCAATGCGGCGGCGGCGGAAGGGGGCGCGCGGGCATGCGAGACGGCATCCGGCTCGACGAGCGGGACATCAAGATGCTGACCATCCTGCAGAAGGAGGGGCGCATCTCGAAGACGGCGCTCGCGAGCCGGGTCAACCTCTCGCCGACGCCGTGCTGGGAGCGGCTGAGGCGGATGGAGGATGCCGGGATCATCACCGGTTACGGTGCGCGGCTGAACCCCGAACTGCTCGGGCCGCGGACGGTGGTCTTCGTGCAGGCCGAGCTCGAGGCCCATCGTGCCGCCGACTTCCGGCGCTTCGAGGCGGCGGTGCACGCGGTGCCGGAGATCGTCGAGTGCTGGGCGGTCGGCGGCGGCTTCGACTACATCCTCAAGGTGATGACGACCGACATCGAGGCCTACCAGGCGCTGATGGAGCGGCTGCTCGACCGTGACGTCGGGCTCAAGCGGTATTTCTCCTTCCTCGTGACCAAGCCGATCAAGCAGGGCGAGCCGCCGCTGGCGCTCGAGGAGGGCCTCTCTGCGCTGGCGCGCAAATAGAGAAAGACCGCGCGTCGCGCGGCGGGCGATCCGACACACCTTCTGCGCGCGCCGTGCGACAAGGTCGCGGGCAGGGGAGGGACCGACCATGAAGACAGCCACGCTGACTGCCGCGACGGGACTTCGGCTCGACGATGCCGGCCTCATCCGCGCCCATGCCTTCATCGACGGCGCCTGGACCGGCACGCCCGGCCTCGCCGTCACCGACCCGGCCACCGGCGCCGAGCTCGGCGCGGTGCCCGCCCTCGGGCCCGACGCGGCCCGCGCCGCGGTCG
>SKOX01000447.1 GCA_007119835.1 Paracoccaceae bacterium | reverse complement strand
TGGCGCCGCCGAGGCAGCGTTTCCGGCTTTTGTCCTTTCGGCCGCCCTTCGGGCGCACGCCTGCCCTGGAGCTGCCCTCAGCCGGGCGCGCGAGCGGCGGCCAGCGCGTCGAGCTGGACCACCCGGCGCACGTTGTAGGGCAGGTTCTTGAGCCCGGTTCTGGCCCTGGCGCGGGCGATCCCGATGCTGCGCACCAGCGTGCCGCCCATGTCGTTGGAAAGCGCGCCGAGCACGTGCTCGACCCTGGCCACGCACCTTCGATCGGGTCCCGGCTGCCCTGCTGCTCGCACTGGCTGAGCGGGCGGTTGCGATGGGCCCTGCGGTGGATCCGGCTGCGCAGGCCGCGCCCGGCGAGCTTCTCCTCGGCCGCGGACGAACGAGGCCACTGTCTCCCCAGACGTCCGCGGCGGCGGTGTCCGCGTCGAGCACCGCCTCCAGGGCTTGGCTGTCGTGCACCGCCGCGTCCGTCACCTCGTAGCGCCGGACCAGCTTGTGCCGCCGGTCGACGTTGACGTGGTTTTCGTAGCCGTAGTGGCTCTTGCCGTGTTTCCTGGTCCAGCGGTCATCGTTGATCGAGCTGGACCCGCAATACTGCGACGTGATCTGCCGGAGATACCAGAGCATCTGCGGCGAGGCCGCCCGGCGCCTTTCGAATGGCGAGACCTTCGACGAGGCTGCCGCGGCGCGTGACCCTGCTCCGGCAGAGGACGCCAGCGAGGGGGTGGCATGAAGGCCGATCTCGAACCCCATGAGAAGGGCTACATGAAGCCGCCGAAACGGGCCCGCTTCAAGCCAGGGAAGTCCGGCAATCCGAAGGGTCGCCCGAAACGCGCCGATGATCCCTACACGTCCCTCCAGAAGGTGCTCGCGCGTCGCATCCCCGTGGCCGGCGGGGCCGCCAGGATGTCATTGATGGAGGCGCTGATCCGGCGGCTAAGGGAGCGGGCGCTCGCTGGCGATCGCAGGGCGTTGCAGCTGAGCCAGAAGATTCTGAAGATGCATGCAACGTCGCAGTCGCCGGATCATCAATCCGCCCATCACGGGCTCGAAGCTGTCAAGTTGCGCCTTGCCAGGCTTATCGGCGCGCACGTGCCGGACGACGAGGATCAGGATGCCTCCCGTGGCACGTGACGACAAGGTGGGCTACGGCAAGCCGCCGCAGAGTTCTCGCTGGAAGCCCGGCCAGAGCGGCAATCCGAAGGGGCGGCCGCGGGTCGACAGGACGGGTCTGCTGCAGGAAGCCGCCTTGATACTCTCCGAGCCGGTGACGGCAAGAAACGCACACACGGTGCGACGGTCCGGCTGGGCTCGCTGGAAGCCGCCTACCTCGCCATGTGCACCAGGCCATCAAGGGCGATGATGCGGCTTTCTACCAGGCGATCAGGGTAATGCTGGAAATCCTGCCCGCGGGCGAGCAGAAGGCGGCCGCGGGCGCGGCCCGGATCGCCGAGGCCAAGGGAAAGCTCGGCGCGATGCTGGGTCTGGACGCCGAGGATTGATCACGCGCTCATCCCGAGCAAGCGGCTTCGCCGCCGCAACCCAGCCGCAACGCGCAGTCCGGAATTCACGCGCACGCCGCAAGCACGATGCGCCCTCTGTCGAGCGGCGAGCGCCCTGCCGGAGCCGGTCGGCGGCCGACCATCCGGCTCCGCCGGAACCGCCGCCCGCATCGGTCCCAGAGGCCGGTGTCCGCCTGCTCCAGATAGGTCGACAGGACATTGGTCGAGGTCCACCCGCCTGCGCGCATGATGGTCAGCGTATCGCGCCCCGCCTCCAGGAGATCCTGCGCCGCCCCGATCCGGAACGAGTGGCTCCTCGCCAGAGAGGTCTCGCCGGGTGGCAGCCCGGCGCGCAGCGCCAGCTCCTTCAGCAGGCGGTTGACCGTGTAGCCGTTGAGGAACCGCCTGATGGGAACGTTCTGATACACCGGCCGGAAGACGGGCCCCTCGGTGATCGCCGCGGCTTCCAGCCACGCGTGGAGGATGCCTGCGCCGCGGGTCGAGAGCCACGCGGTCCGCGCCAGCTCCACCGGGCAGGTCCTCGACCGGCGCAGCGTGACGGTCGCGCCGCCGCGGGCCCGCGGCGCGATGTCCTCGACGCGAAGCGCGACGATCTCCGAGCGCCGGCAGAGCGTGTCGTAGCCGACCGCCACGAGCGCCCTGTCGCGCAGCCCGCGCATGTCGAAGCCACATGCCGCGATGAGCGTGTTGCGGCGGGCCCGCGTGAGCGCGAGCGCCTGCTCGGGGCGGCATGACTTCAGGCGGCTCGCGCGTCGCAGGGCGTGGAGGACGGCGTCGTCGGTCGTGGGATCCGGGTGAAGCATCAGGCGGTGCACCTTGCGGATCCCCGCGATCCTGCGCCTGACCGTAGCCGGGCTGAGGCTTGCGGCCTGGTCGTCGAGGAAGCCGGCCACCACCTCGGGGGTGGCCGGAAGCGCGACCAGGCTTCGTGCGGTGCACCACGCGGCGAAGGCTGCGAAGCCGTTCCTGTAGCTCCGCATCGTGCTCGCGGCGAAGGCGCCGTCGAGTTGCATGAGCGCCGCTCGCCAATCCTCCGAGGGCTCCGGCGCGGACTCCAGGCCCGGCTTCGGTCCGCCCCCGAGCGAGCCGGCGGCCGGTGCGACGGCTCCGCCCGGCGCTCCTGGTGGCGGCAGCATGCTGTCCCCTGGCATCCGGACCCCGTCGCTTCCTTCAGTCCCAGATGCCGGGATCCGCGGCCTGCGTGTAGCGGGCGACGATCGCCTGCGATTTCCAGCCGCCGGCACGCATGATGACAGCGAGGCTCCGGCCGTCCGTCATCAGGTCCTGCGCCGCACCGACCCGAAGCGAATGGCCCGACAGCCGCACCGCCTCGGGCTCTGGCAGGCCAGCCTGATGGCCCAGCTTCCGCAGGACCTGGGCCACCGTGGTCGCGCCGAGCTGCCGGTCGAGGACCACGCCATGGCGGACCGGCCGGAAGAGCGGACCCTGGGCGACTCCGGCAGCAGCAAGCCAGGCTCGCAACTCCCTCGCGGCGGCGGCGGAGATCCATGCCGTCCGCCCCATGCCGAACGGGTCGTTCTTGGCGCGGCGCACGAGCACGCGGAGCCGGTCGCCGGCCATGGGCTCCAGGTTCTCGACCCTGAGTGCGACGAGTTCGGATTGCCGGCAGAGCGTGTCGTAGCCCACCGCCAGCAGTGCCCGGTTGCGCAGCCCGATCATGTCGCTGCCGCAGGCTGCCATCAGCCTGTCCCGACGCGCGCGCGTGAGCCCCAGCGCCTTCGCCGGCCGCCGCGGGTTCGCGCGCTGCGCCCGGCGGAGCGCGATCACCACGGCCTCGCCATCGGTGGGGTCGGGCAGGCCCGCGAGGTGGTGCAGCCTGCGGATCGCGCTGAGCCGCCGCTTCAGGGTAAGCGGGCTCGCCTCGGCACTATGATCGGCGAGGAACGCGGCGACCTGGGCGGCGCTCGCCGGCAGCGGGGCCGCTCCGCGCGATGCGCACCAGGCGGCGAAGACCGCGAAGCTGTCCCGGTGGTTCCGGAGCGTCTCCGGCGCGAAGGCGCCCTACAGGCGGTCGAGCACCGCCTGCCAGGTCTGCGTGGTGGTGGCGAGGGTTGCAGCGTTCATCTTGCCCTGATGCGATTTCTAGCGCATCACTAGCGGCACCATGCGTACCGCAAAGGCTCAAGCCGATGATCACGAGTGAGCAGATCAGATCCGCGCGGGCGGTCCTGCGGTGGTCGGCCGCGGAGCTCGCCGGTCAGGCCGGCGTCGGGGTTCAGACCGTGAAACGGTTCGAGCTGGGCACCGGAATTCCCCCCAGCCGGTCGGCCACCCTCGATCGCGTAAGGCGCGCGCTGGAGGATGCCGGCATCGAGTTCATCGGCAGCCCGGAAGCCGGGCCGGGCATCCGTATCCACCGGCGGGACCGGTAGCCTGGTCCGGCAACCGGGCCGGGAGCGACTTCGGCACCCTGAACGCCGGCAATGGCGGCGATCGGGCACCGGCCTCCGGGCAGGGTTTCCGGCGGCGCGGCGCATTCGGGCGCATCAACTCTGAGGTGACAATGTTTCGAGCCCGGCCGCGGCGACGCTCATTCAAATGACGATGGCTACGTCGTGATAGACCCGCCGCGTCAGCGGATCGGGAAGGTTCACTCGGCGAGCTTCCGGAAGAGTCCGGGTCGCGCGTTCATGTCTTCCAGCGCCGCGGCCAGCATCGCGCCCTGCGGGCTCGATGCTGCCGAAATGAAAATGCCATCCTGCACCGGAACGAGCGTGACCTCGTCGCCGGGCCGCAGATTCGCGACCGCAAGCAGCTCGCGCGACAGCGTGACGCCAACCGAGTTTCCGATCCTGGAGATCCGCGACATGAGGCCTCCTGCCTTCGTTTCGATTACACTATGCATTGCACTTGCAGGCTTTGCGAGCGGCTCGATCGCCGGCTTGGGACAGCCCGAAGCAGGCGTGCGCGATGCTGCGCAGAAACGCCCGCACAGCCGTGGGCGAACTCCCCCAAGGAACCGGCCTTCCGCCCGGGCTGCCTCGACGCGAAAATACGGCGGTAATTGAAAGGCATACGCAGGCTGGAGGGATCCGGCGCTGCGCGCCGAGGGGCTCGGCAATCAGCTTGAATATGCACGCGAGATCGGCCACGTTGTTCAGAGCAAGAGTGTGCACCGGCTGGAGCGGATTGACGGTATAGGATTGACAATCACAGGTTGAGAAAGTCGCCGCAAGCTCCGGAAATGACTGAATTTCTCGGTTGATGTTATCGCTCATTCACGCGTAGACCGCCGATCAACCCGGCCGTGCTCACCCGCAAGTTGCCGACCGGCCACGCCTTTCCGACATCGGCTTCGTTCCGGGAAAGGCGAAGCGAGGCCCAAGCCATCGCTGCTGAATGTCGATCTGCAGGAGGCGATTCCTGACGTCAGTCGTCGCGTGCCGGTGTCCGGCGCAGCTCCGCCAGGCGGGCACGCGCCTCTCCGGTAATCTCCCGAAGCCCTCCAGCAGGCTCCCACTGATCAATCGGAAGGGCGAGCCGGCGCTCGAACTCCGCCGCAAGCACGTGCTCGAGGTGGTCAGCGACCCGCATGCACTTGCCGGTCATACTGGCACCGCCTGCGCAAGCACCGCGCGTCGAAGCGGGGCCGGAAGAGCCGCCGG
>SKOX01000434.1 GCA_007119835.1 Paracoccaceae bacterium | reverse complement strand
GGTGATGGGCAGCCTTGCCGGCGGGCTGATGGTCCCGGCCGCGGGCGGCCTCCTCAACCACGGCGCGCCGCTCCTGACCGAGGGCGCGCCGCTTCTCGCAGCGCCCCGGGCCGGACTGTTCTGACGGAGGCCGCGGCACATGCCCACGCTCACCCTAAGCAGCCTCTATCAGCCGACGGTGATGCTCGCCGTCGCGCTGATGGCGGTCATCGTGATGATGGTGCTGCCGATGCCGTCCTGGGTCCTCGACCTGGGGCTCGCGGCGTCCTTCGCGCTCGCCATCCTGATCTTCACCATCACGCTGTTCATCAACCGGCCGCTCGACTTCTCGGCCTTCCCGACGATCCTGCTCGCCTCGCTGATGCTGCGGCTGTCGCTCAACGTGAGCTCCACGAAGCTGATCATCGGCCAGGGGCACACCGGCACCGACGCGGCGGGCAACGTGATCGAGGGCTTCGCCATGTTCATCATGGGGGGCTCGCTGTTCCTCGGGCTCGTGGTGTTCGGCGTGCTCTTGATCGTCAACTTCATCGTCATCACCAAGGGCGCCGGGCGAATGGCCGAGGTCGGCGCCCGCTTTGCCCTCGACGGAATGCCGGGCAAGCAGCTCGCCATCGACAGCGACATGGCCGCGGGCGCCATCACCCACGAGGAGGCGCGCGAGCGGCGGCGGCTCGAGCAGGAGGAGACGACCTTCTTCGGCTCGCTCGACGGCGCCTCGAAATTCGTCAAGGGCGACGCCGTCGCGGGGCTGCTGATCACGCTGCTGAACCTGGTGATGGGCCTCGCGATCGGGGTGATGCTGCACGGGATGCCGCTCGGCGCCGCGTTCCAGACCTACTCGATCCTGACGGTGGGCGACGGGCTGGTGAACCAGATCCCGGCCGTGATCATCTCGATCGCCTCCGCCATGCTGCTGTCGAAGGGCGGGGTCGTCGGCTCGACCGACCGGGCGCTGATGGGCCAGCTCGGCGGCTATCCGACAGCGCTCGGCACGGTGGCGCTCCTGATGGCGGTCTTCGCGTTCATTCCCGGCCTGCCCTTCACGCCCTTCGTGATCGGCGCGGGCTGCCTCGCGGGGGCGGCCTTCCTCGCGCACCGGACCCTGAAGGCCGCGGCGGCGGCGGCCGAGAAGCCCGAGGAGGCGGCCGCCCTGCCGTCGCGCAAGGCGCTCGGCGACCTTCTCGACGTCGACGAGGTCCACATGGAGTTCGCACCCGGGATCGTGCGGGTGGTGATGGACGAGGCGACCGGGCTCGACGCGCGCATCGCCAACATGCGCAACCACGTCGCGACCGAGTTCGGCGTGATCCTCCCCGAGATCCGGCTGACCGACAACCCGACGCTGCCCGACGGCGGCTACGCCATCCGCATCCAGGGCGTCGAGGCCGCGCGCGGCAGCATAGACGCCGACCGGGTCCTCGTGCTGATGCCCGAGGCCGGCGGCCGGGCGCCTGCCGGGCGTGACGTCGCCGAGCCGGTCTACGGCGCGCCCGCCCGCTGGATCGAGCCGCGCGACCAGGAGGAGGCGGCGCTGATGGGGCTGAACGTGGTGGCGCCCGTCGAGGTGGTGGCGACGCACCTGCTGGAGATCGTCAAGGAGAACCTCGGGCGGCTGTTCACCCGGCGGGCGCTCAGGAAGCTGCTCGAGGAATTCACTGCGCCGACTGATCCGCGCCGGGCCGAGGCCAACCGCAAGATCCTCGACGAGTTCGTGCCCGATCGGGTGCCGATCGACACGCTGCAGGCGGTGCTGCGCCTTCTGCTCGAGGAGCGGGTGTCGGTGCGGAACCTGCCGCTGATCCTCGAGGCGATCGCCGAGGTCGCGGGCCAGAACGTCGCGCCGGAGGCGGCCTGCGAACATGTCCGCCACCGCCTCGGCTTCCAGCTGGTCGCGGGGCTGCGCGAGGCCGACGGTGCCCTGCCGCTCATCCAGCTCGCGCCGGAATGGGAGGAGACCTTCCAGCGCTTCCAGCTGCCGCCGGGCTCGGGCGTGGTGGATGTCGCGCTGCCACCGGCCGAGTTCAACCGGCTCGCAAATGCAGTGGTGGAAAAGCTGAACGCGCCGGCGGTGCAGGGGCGGTTTCCGGCGATCGTGACCTCGACCAAGCGGCGGCGGTTCCTGCACACGGTGCTCTCGGCCAACGGCGTGCGCAACCCGGTCCTGAGCTTCGAGGAGATCGGGACGTCGGTGCGGCCCGCGGTGCTGGGGCTGGCGTGACGGGCGGGCGGGACGTGCGCGGCGTGACGGTGCCGGTTTGATCGAGGGCCTCGGCCAGCTGCTCGAGCTTGGCGAGGAGGCACTCGCGCTCGCGGTGCTCGTCTTCATGCGGGTGGGCGGGATCGCGGCGCTGTTGCCGGGCTTCGGCGAGCAGTCGGTGCCGGTGCGGGTGCGGGTCGCCGTCGCGTTGGCGTTCACCATGGTGGTCTGGCCGATGGTGGCGGAGACGCTCACCGTCGATCCCGAGCGGCCCTTCGTCGTGCTGATGCTGATCGAGGGCGGCATCGGGCTTATGATCGGGCTCTCGTTCCGGCTCCTCGTCATGGCGCTGCAGCTGGCGGGCACCATCGCGGCGCAGTCGACTTCGCTCGCGCAGGTGCTTGGGCCGAGCGTCGCGCCCGACCCGATGCCGGCGATCGGCAACATCCTGACCATCGCGGGCATCACGCTGGCGCTGGTCGCGGGACTGCACGTCAAGGCGGCGATCGCGATGGCGGCGAGCTACGGGATCGTGCCGCTCGGGGCGGCGCCGTCGGGAGCGGACGTCGCCACCTGGGGAACGGCGCGGGTGGCGGAGGCCTTCGCCTTCGCCTTCACGCTGGCGGCCCCCTTCCTGATCGCGGCGCTCGTCTACAACGTGGCGCTCGGGGCGATCAACAAGGCGATGCCCCAGCTCATGGTCGCCTTCATCGGCGCGCCGGCGATCACCGGCGCCGGCATCCTGATCCTGCTGCTGGCCGGGCCGCTCATCCTTACCGCCTGGGGCGGGCGGCTCGACGGCCTCCTCGCCGATCCGCTGGGGCTCGCGCGGTGAGCGAGGAAAACGAGCAGTCCGGCGAGAAGGTCCACGAGCCGACCCCGCGGCGCCTCGAGCAGGCGCGCGAGAAGGGCAACGTCGCGAAGTCGACCGACGTCACGGCCGCGGCGGCCTATATCGGCCTTGTGGTCGCACTGTTCGCGGGCGGGATAATGGCGCTCGAGCGCGGCGCGGGAAGCCTGACGGTCTTCCTCGCCCATCCCGACCGGCTGGAAGGACTGGTGCTGGGCCCGGGCGGCACCAGGCTCACGGGCGAGATCCTGGGCCAGGTCGTGCTCGCGCTCGCGCCGGTCTTCCTCGTGCCGCTCGCCGCCGTCGTCGCCGCCCTCGTCGCGCAGCGCGCCGTGACGTTCGCGCCGGACAAGATCAAGCCCAAGCTCAACCGCCTGTCGATCGTCCAGAACGCCAAGCAGAAGTTCGGGCCGACCGGCCTCGTCCAGTTCCTCAAGGCGTTCGTCAAGCTCTGCGCCATCGCCGCGGCGCTCACGCTGATCCTGTGGGGCGAGATCGGGCGGATCGTCGGCAGCGTGCGGGCCGCGCCGCCGGCCGTGGCCGGCATGATGATGGAGCTTCTGATGACGCTCCTGGTCGCGGCGACCGCCATCGCGGTGACGATCGCGGCGATCGACGTCGCCTGGCAGCAGTACGACCACCGCCGCAAGCTGCGGATGACCCACCAGGAACTCAAGGACGAGGTGAAGCAGTCCGAGGGCGACCCCTATCTCAAGGCCCAGCGCCGCCAGCGTGCGGAAGCCATCGCGACCAACCGGATGCTGCTCGACGTGCCCGGCGCCGACGTGGTGATCGTCAACCCGACCCACTACGCGGTGGCGCTGAAGTGGTCGCGCGCCCGCGGCTCGGCGCCCGCCTGCGTCGCGAAGGGGATCGACGGCGTGGCGCTGAAGATCCGCGAGCGCGCCGAGGCCTCCGGCGTGCCGATCCATTCCGACCCGCCGTCGGCGCGGGCGCTGCATGCCACCGTCGAGATCGGCCAGGAGATCCGGCCCGAGCATTACCGCGCGGTGGCCGCCGCGATCCGCTTCGCCGACCGCATGCGCGCCACGGCGCGGGCGCGCGGCCAGGGACCGGCATGACCGGGGCGGCCGGCATGAAGGCGCGGTTCGTGACGGGGGCGGGTTAATGACGGCGCGGCCCGATCCCGCTTCGCTCGCGCCCCTCGTCGCGCTCGCCGAGGCGCGGCGCAAGCGCGACCTGTCGCGCATCGAGGCGCTGGCGGTCGAGGCGCGCCGGCTCGAGGACGAGATCGAGGCGCTGAACACCACCCAGAGCCGCGACGCCGAGGAGGGCACGATGCCGCTCGCGATGGTCGCCCGGCGGATCGCCTGGGTCGAGAACGCGATTGCCGCTCATCAGCGTCGCATCGCCGCCATCGCCGAGGAGATTGCCGCGGCGCGCAAGGCAGCGCAGGCGAGCGTCGGCCGCCACGAGGCGCTGGCGGTGCTGCATGCCCGCGCCGAACGCGACGCCCGCCGGGACCGCGACCGGGCCGAGGAGCGCGCGGCGCCTCCGCCTGCCCGGCGCCCCCCGCCCCGCTGAGGCTTCCGCCCCGAACGGCGGCTTTTCGGCGGCTTCCTGAGCGGAGGCCCCGTGCCGGGGCCGGGTCTTTGCCCCTTCCCCCCGCCGCCGGCGGGGAGAAGGTTGGTGGGACCGGCGGCTGCCTCGGCGCGACGTGCCCGCGGGAGGCGCGTGGGGCACCCTCAGCGGTCCTGGCGGACGATCTCCGTGACGAGGACGTCGGCCACGGGGATGCCGGGCATCACCTCCTGGGCGCTGCCGAGGAGGGCGGCCTTCAGGTCGGCGATCTTCTGGCCCTCGGTGAAGCTGCCGTCGAAGCCGCCGGAGTTGGCGTGGCGGAACATCACCGCGAGAAAGCCGTCCCGGAGCCGGGGCTGCAGGGCGAGCACATGGGTCGTCTGGCCGCGGCCGACCTCGAGCGCGAGGCCGATGACCACCATGCCGGCGGCCCGGCCGTCCTCGAAGACCGGCACGACGAACGGCTTGTCGAGCGCCACCGTCTCGAGGCCGCCGCGCGCGATCGTGGCCGGCGCCAGGGCGGCCACCCGCTCGCAGTCGGGATCCTCGGCACAGGCCGCGGCC
>SKOX01000053.1 GCA_007119835.1 Paracoccaceae bacterium | reverse complement strand
CGGGGCCGATGCCGAACAGGCCGGGCTCGACCGCGCCGAGCCCGAAGGCGGCGAGCCGCGCCACCGGCGCGAGCCCCTCGCGCTCGGCGAAGCCGCGCTCGGCGACGATCATCGCCGCGCCGCCGCTGTTGAGCCCCGGCGCGTTGCCGGCAGTGATCGAGCCCTCCTTGCGGAAGGCCGGCCTCAGCTTGGCCAGCGTCTCGTCCGTCGTGTCCGGGCGGTTGTGCTCGTCCTTGGCGAAGGTCTCCGGGCCCTTGCGGCCCTTGACCTCGACGGGCGCGATCTCGGCGTCGAACCTGCCCGCCGCCTGCGCCGCACCGAAGCGCTGCTGCGAGCGCAGCGCGAAAGCGTCCTGGTCGTCGCGGGTGATCTGGTACTTCTCGACCAGATCCTCGGTGTGCCAGCCGGAATGCTGGTCGGAGAAGGCGTCGTTCAGCCCGTCGGTCAGCACCGCGTCGAGGATCTGCCCGGGCCCGAGACGATGGCCCCAGCGGCCGCCCGGCAGCAGGTAGGGCGCGGCGTCCATGTTCTCCATGCCGCCGGCGATCGCCGCGTCGACGAAGCCGAGCATCACCTCCTGCGCCGCCGTCGCCACCGCCTGCGCGCCCGAGCCGCAGACCCGGTTGATCGTCATCGCCGGCACCTCGACCGGGATGCCGCCGTTGATCGCCGCCTGCCGCCCGGGGTTCATCCGGTTGCCGGCCTGGATGACGTTGCCCATGATCACGGTGCCGATCTTCGCCGGGTCGAGGCCCGAGCGCTCGAGCACCGCCCGGATCGCCGTCGCCCCGAGCGCCGTCGCCGGGGTGGATTTCAGCGTGCCGCCGTAGGTGCCGATGGCGGTCCGCACGGGCTCGCAGATGACGATTTCGCGTTCGGCCATGTCGCTTCCCCTCGATAGCTTCAGGGCGGCATAACCCGGGTCGCGGCGACGCGCCTTGACCGAGGTCATCCCAGAAATGGCTTCGCACCCGGCCGATTTCGCCTATCTCCCTGGAGGCGCGCACCACGGAACCGACCCTTCACGGAGATGAACCATGCCCCTCGAGCTTCCCGTATTCCTCGGCTCCGCCCGCGACAGCACGCCGCCGCGGCCGGCGCGGCTCGGCGAGCGCGTGGCGCGGGCCTGCGTCGCCATGCTCCGCGAGGGCGACGCCGAGCCGCGCCTGGTCGACGCGCTGGACTGGCGGACGGGCGGCGTCTTCAAGCCGCACTTCGCATATGCCCGGGGCAAGGCGCCGGAGGCGCTCGAGGATCTCGCGGGCCTGATCGAGCGGGCGGACGGCTACGTGATGGTGAGCCCGGAATACAACCACTCGATGAGCCCGGCGCTCGCCGACCTGCTCAACCACTTCGGCAGCTCGCTCTTCTCCTACAAGCCGAGCCTGATCGTCACCTATTCGGCCGGCCAGTGGGGCGGCACCCGCGCGGCCGTGGCGATGCGGACATTCCTCGCCGAGCTCGGCTGCCTGCCGGTCTCGGCGATGATCCACGTCCCGCGCGCGCACGAGGTGTTCGACGAGACGGGCGGTTTCCTCGCGGATGTCGATGCCGAGCGGTGGCGCGGCTATTTCGGCCGCGGCCTCGATCAGCTCCGTTGGTGGGGCGAGGCGGCACGCAGGCAGCGCGCAGGCGCGGACGACCGGAGGCCGTCCGCCTTCACCCGCGACCCTTCCCAGCGGAACGCGCCGTGACACCTCAGGCCACGCGGGCACGAAATAGTATCCGGCTGGCAGTCGCGCAGGCGGCGCCGAGCCCCCTGCCCTCCCGCACGTCCCTGCGCGGCCGAGCCGTCTACCGTGTGTTTGGCCGCGCCGGCTCGTCGTTGTTCTTGCGGAATTTGTTCGGCCTGTCCAGACGTGGACAGGCCGGAGGCGCGGTCAGGTCCGCGCCCGCCCGACCAGCGCCCAGAGGCCCGGCAGCACCAGCGCGGCGAGGCCCGCCTTCAGCGCATCGCCGATCAGGAAGGGCGTGACGCCCCAGGCGAAGATCGGCGCGTCGAACCCGTAGAGTACGCCGAGCCAGAGCACGCCCGGCAGGTAGATCAGTGCCGTCCCGAGCGCGAAGGCCCCGGCGGTTCCGAGCACGCTGCGGTCCCAGCCCCGCCGCGCCGCCTGGCCGAGCGCCAGCGTCGCCAGGACGTAGCCCGCGAGGTAGCCGCCCGTCGAGCCCGCCATGTAGGCAAGGCCGCTCGCCTCCGCCGAGGAGCCCGCGAACACGTCCCAGCCGAGCGCGCCCAGCCCGAGATAGGCGAGGATCGTCGCAAGCCCGAGCTTCGGCCCGTAGGCCGCCCCGATCGAGAGAACCGCGAAGGTCGTGAGCGTGACCGGCACGGGCGACGGCCAGACCGGCACCTGGATCTTCGCGGCCAGCGCCAGCGCGGCGACGCCGAGCATGACGAGGAGCGCGCGCTTGACCATCAGCTGGGCGCCGTCGGCTTCCCAGATCGTTTCGGCCAGGACCGGGCTGCGGGCGGTGTCGAGCATGGTTCTCCCTCTCGGCTCTCGAGGCACGCTCCGGGTCATGCCGCAGTTTCGCCCACCTGTCCAGCCGGGCGGTAGTCCGAGACGATGCCGTAGTCCTTCCTCGGCCCCCGCACCCGCCACTCCGCCCGCCATCGCGGCCAGCGCCGGAAGTCGTAGCGGACCCGGTACTGGTCGGCGCCGCAGTCGTGAACCGCCGCCGGCCGCTCCTCGTCGGCATAGAAGCGGTGAAACAGCCGCCCGTCGGGGAACAGGACCTCGATCGTTCCGGCCCCGCCGTCCCGCCAGAGGTAGTCCCGCGTCGCGGCGTAAGCCACGCCGTCGAGAACGAGCTGCCCCTCCTCGCGGTAGGCGAGCCCGGTCGGGGCGGGCACGAAGGCCGCCCGGCCGTCGAACCGCCCGGTCCGCGCCTGCCGCACGTCCTCGATCGCGCGGGCGATCGTCCACTCGCCCCGGAAGGCGTCGAGCCGCATCGCTTGCTCCTCCCTCTTTGGGCAAGTAAGGGGCGCGCGACGCCCGGCAACCGGAGAGGCTCCGATGATCCCGCGCTACGCCCGCCCCGAGATGGTCGCGATCTGGTCGGCCGAGACGCGCTTCCGCATCTGGTTCGAGATCGAGGCGCACGCGGCGGACGCGATGGCCGCACTCGGCACGATCCCCCGGGAGGCCGCGGAACGCATCTGGACCGCGAGCGATGCCGAGTTCGACGTCGCGCGGATCGACGAGATCGAGGCCGTCACCAAGCACGACGTCATCGCCTTCCTCACCCATGTCGCCGAGATCGTCGGGCCGGAGGCGCGCTACCTCCACCAGGGCCTCACCTCGTCCGACGTCCTCGACACCTGCCTCGCGGTCCAGCTTTCGCGGGCGGCCGACATCCTCCTCGACGATCTCGACCGGCTGATGGCGGCGCTGAAGCGGCGCGCCTTCGAGCACAAGGACACTGTCTGCATCGGCCGCTCCCACGGCATCCACGCCGAGCCCACCACCTTCGGGCTGAAGCTCGCCCAGGCCTATGCCGAGGCCGAGCGCAACCGCGCGCGCCTCGCCGCCGCCCGGGCCGATATCGCCACCTGCGCGATCTCGGGGGCGGTCGGCACCTTCGCCAACGTCGACCCCCGCGTCGAGGCGCATGTGGCGGAGAAGATGGGCCTGACGCCCGAGCCGGTCTCGACCCAGGTCATTCCCCGCGACCGGCACGCGATGTTCTTCGCGACGCTCGGCGTCATCGCCTCCTCGGTCGAGCGGCTGGCGACCGAGATCCGCCACCTCCAGCGCACCGAGGTGCTCGAGGTCGAGGAATACTTCTCGCCGGGCCAGAAGGGCTCGTCGGCGATGCCGCACAAGCGCAACCCGGTGCTGACCGAGAACCTCACTGGCCTCGCGCGCGTCGTGCGGGGCATGGTGACGCCGGCGCTGGAGAACGTCGCGCTGTGGCACGAGCGGGACATCTCACATTCCTCGGTCGAGCGCATGATCGGGCCGGATGCGACCGTCACCCTCGACTTCGCGCTGAACCGTCTCGTCGGCGTGGTCGACCGGCTGGTGGTCTATCCCGAGACCATGGCGCGAAACATGGACCGGCTGCGCGGCCTCGTCCATTCGCAGCGCGTGCTGCTCGCGCTCACCCGCAAAGGCGTCAGCCGCGAGGACGCATACGCCATCGTCCAGCGCAACGCGATGAAGGTGTGGGAGCGGGGCGCCGACTTCCGGGCCGAGCTTCAGGCCGATCCCGACGTGGCCGCGGCGCTCTCGGCGGAGGACCTCGCGGCGGAGTTCGACCTCGGCTATCATCTCAAGCACGTCGACACGATCTTCGCGCGGGTGTTCGGCCAGTGACGCCCGCCTGATGCGACACCGGCGCGGCCCGCGGGGGAGCGGTCGCGCCGCGGGGAGAGGGGGGGTGCAGCAGAATGCTGCCTTTTTGCGGTTTCGTGCGTTGTCGAGCCATCGGAGAGGCGTGCCGCTCAGGCGGCCGCGACAAGGGAGGACGTCCGATGGTCAGGATCCTGCTTCCTGCCGCGCTTCTGGTCGCAGGCTGCGCCGGCAGCACGACCGACCCGCGGCCGGTGACCTACGAAGCGACGACCGAGTTCATCGAATGCCCGCCGGAGCTGGCCGCACGGATGCCGGTGGAGGTGACACGCTGCACGGTGACGATCACGGCCACGACGCGCACCTACGCGCCCGTGCCCGCGTCCTTCGTCGAGAGCCAGGGCGGCGCATCGGGATTCACGGCCGCCGCCTTCGACGCCGGTAATCCGGGAAGATCCGCAGACGGCGGGCAGGGCACAGGCGGCACCGGCTCCGACCCCGACAGCCCCAGCGGCGGCGGCAGCGCCGTCGGTGGCGGTGGCTCCGGCGGCAGCAACGGCAGCAGGGTCGGCGGAGGTGGAAGCTCTGGAGGCGGAACCGGCGGCGGCGCCGAAGGCGTTGGCGGTGGCGGTAGCGTCGGATCCGGCAGTGGCGGCGCCAGCTCCGGTGCCGGGGGCGGAACGGGCAGCGGCGGCGGCGCCGGAAGTTCCACTGGTGGCGGCAGTTCCGCGGGCGGCGGCGGTTCCACTGGTGGCGGCGGTTCCGCTGGCGGCGGCAGTTCCGCGGGCGGCGGCAGTTCTGCTGGCGGCGGCAGTTCTGCTGGCGGCGGCGGTTCTGCTGGCGGCGGCGGTTCTGCTGGCGGCGGCGGTTCTG
>SKOX01000213.1 GCA_007119835.1 Paracoccaceae bacterium | reverse complement strand
TCGAGATCAAGACCGCCACCCTCGACGAGATCGAGTTCGAGGACGAGGGCGAGGCCGAGCTCTTCTTCGTCGCGATCCGCCCCGGCACCTACGAGTTCGGCGTCCGCGGCATGGAAGAGCGCGGCATGGTCGGCACGATCGTCGTCGAATCCGCCCAGTGACACCGGCGCGGGCCGCAGCGCCCGCGCGCCCACATCACGGCACCGAAGAAGGGGGAAAGATGTTCGGGACGGCTCGAACCGAGGTGGCGAGGGTCCGCCGCGCCGCCCTTGCCGGCGCGATCTGCGCCGGCCTCGCGGCAGCAATCGTGGGGACGGTCGGCGCAGCGCCGGCCGTTGCGGCCGACCAGCTTCGCATCGGCTTCATCGGGCTCGAGCGCGGTGACCGGGAGCCGGTCTCGCTGCTCGACACGGTCGTCGAGGACGACGGCGCCCAGGGCGCACGCCTCGCGGTCGAGGACAACAACGCCACCGGCCGCTTCATGGGCCAGGAATTCCTGCTCGACGAGGTCGTCGTCGCGCGCGACGGCGACGCGGCCGAGGCCTTCCGCGGGCTGATCGCGGACGGCGCCGAGTGGATCGTAACGGCCCTCCCGGCCGACCGGCTGCGCGACATTCTCGGCACCGATGAGGCGGACGACGTCGTCATCTTCAACGCGGGCGCGCCCGACGACGCCTTCCGCAACGAGGAATGCCACGCGAGCCTCTACCACACGACGCCGAGCCGGGCGATGCTGTCCGACGCGCTCGCCCAGTTCCTCGTGTTCAAGCGCTGGCAGACCTGGGCGCTCGTCGTCGGCAACTCCGACGAGGACCGCCTGCGGGCCGAGGCCATCCGCCGCGCCGCCACACGCTTCGGCGGTCGCATCGCCGGCGAGCTCGACTGGCCGCACACCGCGCTCGCCCGCCGCGCCGAGGGCGGCTTCCACGCCATCCAGCGCGAGGTCCCGGTCTTCCTGCAGGACCTGCCCGACCACGACATCCTGATCGTCGTCGACGAGACCGACTATTTCGGCGAGTATTTCCCCTACCAGACGTGGCGGCCGCGCCCGGTCGGCGGCACCCAGGGCCTGATCGCCACCGCCTGGCACCGCGCCCACGAGAGCTGGGGCGCCGTCCAGCTCCACCGCCGCTTCGAGGCGCAGGCCGACCGCTGGATGACGCCCACCGACTTCGCCGCCTGGCTGGCGGTGCGCGCGATCGGCGAGGGCGCCACCCGCACCCGGTCGGTCGGGCAGGAGGAGATCGTCGACTACATCATGGGCGACGGCTTCCAGCTCGGCGCCTATCTCGGCGACCCGGTGACCTTCCGGTCCTGGGACCGCCAGCTCCGCCAGCCGATCCTCGTCACCGGCCCGCGCATGGTCGCCTCGGTCTCGCCGCAGGAGGGCTTCCTGCACCCGGTGACGCCGATGGACTCGCTCGGCCACGACGCGCCCGAGACCGGCTGCACGTCCTGAACGCGGGCGGCCGCACCGGCCGCCGCGCCATGCAATTCTGGGAGGCACACGACATGACAGGACCGAAAACCCTCGTCGCAGCGGTGACGGCCGGCCTGGTCGCCACGACGCCGGCGCTTGCCGAAAAAATCTTCGTCTCGAACGAGCAGGACAACACCGTCTCGGTGATCGACGGCGAGAGCCTCGAGGTCATCGACACCATCGAGGTAAGCCGCCGACCCCGCGCCATGGCGCTCAGCAGCGACGGCACCATGCTGTTCGTGGCCGCCGGCGACGACGACGTGATCGACGTGATCGACGTCGAGAGCCACGACGTCACCTCGAGCCTCTCCTCCGGCCCCGACCCGGAGGTGATCCGCGTCGACCCGAACCGCCCCTACATCTACATCTCGAACGAGGACGACAACATCGTCACCGTCCTCGACTACGAGGCGCGCACCCGCGTCGCCGAGATCCCCGTCGGTGTCGAGCCCGAGGGCATCGCGGTCAGCCCCGACGGCGCCTGGGTGGTCAACACCACCGAGACCACCAACATGGCGCATTTCATCGACACCGAGGCGATGCAGATCGAGCACAACGTGCTGGTCGATGCGCGACCGCGCCACGCCGAGTTCACCCATGACGGCTCCCAGGTCTGGGTGTCGTCCGAGATCGGCGCCACCGTGTCGGTGATCGACATGGAGAGCTTCGAGATCGTGCACACCATCACCTTCGACGTGCCAGGCGTCCCGCGCGAGGCCGTGCAGGCCGTCGGCGTCGAGCTCACCTCCGACGGCCGCTACGGCTTCGTCGCCCTCGGGCCCTCGAACCGGATTGCCGTCGTCGACCAGGAAAGCTACGAGGTTCTCGACTACATCCTGGTCGGCCAGCGGCCGTGGCACATGGCGCTCAACGGCGACGAGACGCGCCTCTTCACCACCAACGGCGTGAGCGGCGACGTCACCATGATCGAGGTGAACAGCCTCGAGCCGGTGCGCTCGATCCCGGTCGGCCGCTTCCCCTGGGGCGTGATCGTCGTAGACTGAGCGCCGGGCCCAGGCGCGCCGGGGGCCGACATGCACCGAGAGGCGAGCTGACATGCACGGCACCCTCGAGCCCCCGGCTCTCGAGATCGGCGGCCTGAGCTTCAGCTACTCGGGCAAGCCGGTGCTGGACGACGTCGGCTTCGCGATCGCGCGGGGCGAGTTCCTCGTCCTGCTCGGCCCGAACGGCGCCGGCAAGACCACGCTCTTCTCCCTCGTCACCCGCCTCTACGACCGGCGGGTCGGCACCATCCGCATCGACGGCCACGACGTGCGCGCCGAGCCGCGCCGGGCGCTCGCCCGGCTCGGCGTCGTCTTCCAGCAGCCGACCCTCGACCTCGACCTCACCGTGCGCCAGAACCTCGCCTATCACGCCGCGCTCCACGGCATGCCGCGCCGCCTCGCGCGCGCGCGCATCGAGGAGCAGCTCGACCGCGTCGGCATGGCGGGCAGCATCCGCGACCGGGTGCGCACCCTCTCGGGCGGCCAGCGCCGGCGCGTCGAGATCGCCCGCGCGCTCATCCACGCACCGCGCCTCCTGCTGCTCGACGAGCCGACCGTCGGCCTCGACATCGCCAGCCGCCGCGGCATCGTCGAGCACGTCCACCGCCTCTCGGCCGAGGACGGCGTCGCCGTGCTGTGGGCGACCCACCTGATCGACGAGGTCCACGACAGCGACACCGTCGTCGTCCTCGACCGCGGCCGCATCAAGGCCCATGGCAGCGTCGCCCTCGTCAGCGCCCAGGCGCGCGCCACCTCGATCGGCGCCGCCTTCGAGGCGCTGACCGGCATGGCGGCATGACCTACCTGCGCTGCTTCTGGGGCGTCGTCTGGCGCGAGCTCCTGCGCTTCGTCCACCAGCGCGGCCGGTTCATAGCGGCCCTGGTCCGGCCGCTGGTGTGGCTGATCGTCTTCGCCGCCGGCTTCCGCATGGCGCTCGGCGTCGCGATCACGCCGCCCTACCAGACCTACATTCTCTACGAGGTCTACATCGTGCCCGGGCTGATCGGCATGGTGCAGCTGTTCAACGGCATGCAGAGCTCGCTCTCGATGGTCTACGACCGCGAGATGGGCTCGATGCGCGTCCTGCTGGTGAGCCCGCTGCCCCGCGGCTTCCTGCTGGTGGCCAAGCTCGTCGCCGGCACCCTGGTCTCCATCGTGCAGGTCTACGCCTTCCTCTTGATCGCGTCGCTCTACGGGATCCGGCTGCCGACGGACGGCTGGCTCCTCATCCTGCCGGCGCTCTTTCTCACCGGCCTGATGGTCGGCTCGCTCGGCCTGCTGCTGTCGTCCTTCATCAAGCAGCTCGAGAACTTCGCGGGCGTGATGAACTTCGTCATCTTCCCGATGTTCTTCCTGTCGTCGGCCCTCTATCCGATCTGGCGCCTGCGCGAATCGAGCCCGCTCATCGCCCGCATCGCCGAGCTCAATCCGTTTACCCACGCCGTGGAGATGATCCGCTTCGCCCTCTACGGCCAGCTGAACGTCGAGGCGACCGGCATCGTCCTCGCCACCACCGCCGTCCTGCTCGGCCTCGCCATCCTCGGCTACAACCCGGCCCGCGGCATGATGGCGCGCAAGGGCGCGGCCGCGGAGTGACGCGCGGTCGGGCGGCTCGGCCCGGTTCGCGCCGGCTGAAGACGCCGCCGGCTCACTCCGCCGCCGCGGCCTCGAGATAGGCGATCACCCGGCGGCGGTCGTCGGAGCGAAGGCCCCAGAACACCATGATCGTGCCGGGCACCACGGCGTTCGGCTCCGCGAGGAAGGCGTCGAGCGTCTCGGGCGTCCAGACGAGGTCCGCCTCCCGCATCGCGCGCGAGTAGTTGAACCCCTCGAGCGAGCCGGCTTTTCGGCCGAACAGGCCGTGCAGCGTCGGCCCGGCGCGGTTGAGCCCGGCCTCGACCGCATGGCAGCCCATGCACTGGTTGCGGAAGACGCGCTCGCCGGCAGCCAGTTCGGCATCCGCCGCGGCCGTCGATCCCAAGGCCGTCCATGCGGCAGCCAGCGCCGCCGCCCGGCCCGGGCGGCTCAGAAGCACTTCAGGTCGGCCTCGACCTGGGCCTGCTTGAACGCCTGCACCTGCTCCTCGAGCGCGGGCGAGGTCCGGAACAGCAGCGCGAGCTCGCCGCGGCCCTCCCGCATCCTCAGGATGGTCTCGATCCGCTCGTAGTCCTCGTAGGGGATGGTCTCGGCGATCGCGTCGATGCTGCACGCGCAGCGTTCCATCACGATGTAGTCCTGCCCGTTCGCCGCCATGCAGCCGAGGACGTAGTCGACCCGCGCCGTGGTCGGATAGTCGTTGGCGGCGAAGACGGGCGCCGCGACGGCGACCAGGGCGGCGAGGGTGGACAGGCCGACTCGCCCAGCCCGGCAGTGTGCGATGGCCATGCATTCCTCCCTTGGCGTTCGCGATCTTGTCGGGCCGGAGAGCTTCCCCGCTCTGCGACGGCCCCTGGCTGCAGTCTAGGCGAAAGCAGGGGGTCTTCCAATAGCTTGCCCGGCCTGAACGCGCCCGTGTGAGGGCGTGGGCATGGCACTTTGGTCGGGCATCGCGCCGCTCCGAAACACGTTGCGTCTGAGAGGGCACTGGGACATGCTCGAAGCACACCATAAAGCCGGGAGGAACACGATGGCTTGGACCACGCCGAAGATCGAGGAAGTCACCTGCGGGATGGAAATCAACATGTATTTCCCCGCCGAGGA
>SKOX01000141.1 GCA_007119835.1 Paracoccaceae bacterium | reverse complement strand
GTCGATGTTCGGCTGGACGGTGTCGAGGTCCGACTACGGCCGAGCGGCTTCACCGAACTGGTTCGGGAAAAGGCAGCGCCCCGGAGAGCAGCATGAGCAAGCGGGCGGAGGTTTCGACGGACGGCACCATCACCGTCCACATCCCAATGACGTTCAGGAAGCGCGGCGGCCGCAAGATGGTGGTGACGCCGGACGGCGCGCCTTGGGCGTCGCGGCCGCGCGTGGACAACGCGATGGTCAAGGCGCTCGCGCGAGCGTTCCGGTGGCGGCGGATGCTGGACGAGGGCGTGTGCGGGACGATTGAGGAGCTGGCGAAGCGCGAGGGCGTCAATCGCGGCTATATGAGCCGGCTACTGCGGCTCACCCTGCTCGCGCCGGATCTGGTCGACGCCATTCTTGAAGGGAGGCAGCCGGAGGGGCTGCGGCTGGAGGATCTGTTGGCGGGGTTTCCGTTGGAATGGGAGGGGCAGCGGGCCCACGTCGCATGAGAGCGAGCGGCGCAAGCGGCGGTAGGTGTTGAACCAGGCAAAGACGATGGAGCCGCAGGCAAGCGGCCAGGTTCTCGGCGCAGAGGCCAGGGCCTCGCTCTCAGCGCAGTCCGTGTGGGCGCTTCTCGGTCTCGCCGAGCATCTGTATCCACGGCTGCGCGCTCGTGGTCCAGATTTCCATGCTTGGCTTGTACTCTGAGGGATCGTCAAGGCTGCCAGCCTGGATGGCTATCACGTCAGGTAGCGCGCCGATCTCGGCCGCCACCTGGCTGCCGCAGATTGGACAGAACCCGCGACGGACCGGATGCCCACTCTCCCCCTGCACTTCATGGAAGCGGAGCTCCCCTCGAATCGTCGTCGATTGCCGAGGGACAATCACTAAGGCAGCGCAGGCGGCCCCACTTGCCTTCTGGCAGTCCCGGCAGTGGCAGTTCATCATGAGAGAGGGGGTCGCGGTTCCGTACCTTACTGCGCCGCATGCGCAGCCGCCCGTCAGTTCATCCATGGCTTGCACTCCTGTGCTCCAATGGCTGCATCAGATTCTACCACATCTCTTCGTCTCTCGGGCAAAACATTACCAACAGAACCAGCTCAGAGACGGCGCCGCCCCCCTTATCTCGCCCACTTTCGGCACCGACCGTGCGGTCGGGGGTCACTGAACGGGCCCGCCACCACAGCAATCCAGCCGAATGAACACTGCAGCGTCAGCATCGCAGGAGATGAGAGCGAAGCGCCTCACCCATTCGGATGATGACGGACGGATACGCGGTTGCCAATAATGCGGCGGATGCCCGTTTGGGCGCCGCGGCCGCGTGTAGACAACGCCGTGGTGAAAGCGCTGGCGCGGGCGTTCCGTTGGCGCCGGATGCTGGACGAGGGCATTTGCGGGACGATGGAGGAGCTGGCAAAGCGCGAGGGCGTCAACCGCGGCTACATGAGCCGGGTGCTGCGGCTGACGTTGCTCGCACCGGAGATCGTCGAGGCGGTGCTCGACGGGCGGCAACCGGAGGCGCTGCGATTGGACGATCTGCTTGAGCCGTTTCCGGCGGAGTGGCAGGGGCAGCGCGCCCACTTCGGCTGACGGATGCCGGGCACCACTGGCCGGTAAACCTCCGCTTGGCGAGCCTGCACGTGTTCGCATAATGTTCGCGCCATGCCCTACGAGCGCGTCATCCTCGGCCCCCGCTATGCCCTGCGTCTCGAGAACCTGCAGGCGACGGACGCGGTTGAGGTGGAGTGCCCTGCGTGCCGTAGACGGGCGCTGGTGGCGCCTCACAAGCTCCATGACCGCTTCGCGCCCTTCGAGCGCATGACCCAGATCTGCCGGCGGATGCGATGCCGACGGTGCGGCAACTCGGGCGACATGAACTGGAACATCGTGCGGGCGGCGCCGCAGGCGCCAAGGTGATAACGAGGTCAGAATTGGTGCAACTGTCGTCGGGCTGGCGCATTCGGCATCTGTTTGTAGACAAGGAGCGCCCCGCTCGAGTCAGATCGCGGTCAGCGCTCGGAACGCGCTTCCCGTCCGGCGGGTTGACCGGGTCGCTTCAGCGGGAACGGAGGAAAGATTGGCGCGCGATACCCCGAGCAGCGCAGAAACGGATGACCGCCGGGCGGTCCTCTACCGCATGGTCATGGACGAGCATGTCTGCCCCTACGGGTTGAAATCCAAAGACCTGCTCGAGCGACAGGGCTACGAGGTCGACGATCGCTGGCTGCGCACGCGTGAGGAGACGGACGCGTTCCAGCGCGAGCACGACGTCGAGACGACGCCGCAGGCCTTCATCGGTGGCGAGCGGATCGGCGGTTACGATGATCTCCGCGCGCATTTCGGCGAGGTGCCGCCCGATCCTGAGGCGCCGAGCTACCAGCCGGTGATCGCGATCTTCGCGGTGGCGGCGGCGATGGCGCTGGGACTGAGCTGGTACGCCTTCGAAAGCCTCGCCACGGTTAGGGCGGTCGAGTGGTTCATCGCCACCTCGATGTGCATTCTCGCCATCCAGAAGCTGCAGGACCTCGAGAGCTTCTCGACGATGTTTCTCAACTACGACCTGCTGGCGCAGCGCTGGGTGCGCTACGGCTATCTCTACCCGTTTGGCGAGGCGCTGGCGGGGGTGCTGATGGTGGCGGGTGCGCTGATCTGGATCGCCGCCCCGGTAGCACTCTTCATCGGCACGGTCGGCGCCGTCTCGGTCTTCAAGGCGGTCTACATCGACCGGCGCGAGCTCAAATGCGCCTGTGTCGGCGGCGCGAGCCGGGTGCCGCTCGGCTTCGTGTCGCTTACGGAGAACGTGATGATGGTGGCGATGGGCCTCTGGATGGGCGGGCGATGGCTTCTCTGAGCCACCACGCCGTAAAAGCGAGGAGAAAACAGCAATCAGGCCGCTGGTCTGTTCACATCCCCCTCGCGAGGCGCTGGGCTGCATGACAAATCAGGCAGCGACCACCAGAGCTGGGAGTGCGCCCTTCAGCGCCTGACCCCTCGGCCAATCGGCAGCCGCAAGCAGCGGATCGTCAACCTGTTGCGCTCGGGGTGAGGGGTGGGGTGGATGCGCACCCGGCCGACGATCACACGCTGCTTGCTACACAATTTGAAACACGGATGCGGGGCACACGCAAGGGTTTAGTTAATCCATATGGGGCAGCACCAAAGGCGAGTGGCGCGAGGCTCGGCGACATCGAGCACCGCTCCGGCCCCGGCGAGCTTCTCCGACAGCGCCGGGACGCCTGCCGCAGCGCCGTCGTTCTGGCTGCGGCTGCCAGTGTCCCCCTAGCTGGCGTCGCCTTGGAATACATCCTCCAGGAAGTGCTGGAAGGACTGCCACGAGCGCGCGTCGGCCCGCTCCTGGTAGCGATCGCCGCCGAACACCGTGAAGGCGTGGTCGGCGCCCGAATAGATCTCGACGTCGTAGGTCAGACCCGCCGCCTCCGCCTCCTCGACGAATTGAGCGAGATCCTGCATGCCTGGGTTCTGATCGATGCCGCCGTGCATGACGAGGAGCGGCGGGGTCTCGTCGGGCCAGTCCGGGCCGTCGGGGAAGTTGCCGTGGAAGCTCGCGTAACCCGCCACATCTTCGGCCTCGCCGGTTCGCGCCAGTGCGAGAGCGACAGTGCCGCCGAAACAGTATCCCATGATCACCGCCCGGTCGGCTTCGCTCTGGTCGCGCGCCGCATCGAGCCCTGCGAGAACCAGCGCGCGCAACCGTTCACGGTCGCCGAGAACCGCTCGCGTCGCCTCTACGCGCCCCTCTCTCGTGTCCGGGCGGTTACCCGCGCCGAAGACATCGAGCGCGAAGGCATCATAGCCGAAGTCCGCGATCATGTCGGCGCGCTGCCGCTCGTAGCCATTGAGACCGTCCCAGTCATGGATGATCAGCACCAGCCCGGCGGGATCCTCCGCCGCGGCGAAGTAACCCTCGAAGGCCTCGGCGCCGACCGCGTACTCGACCTCCTGCGCCATCGCCGCTCCGGCGATTAGCAAAGACAAAGCTCCCGTTGCCACCCAGCGCGTCATCTCGATCCTCCAATGTCGGCCAATCCTGCTCATGATAGCGCCATGCCCGAGAGGTGGTAGCCGGACCACACCCTGATCCCGGTCGTTAGTGAAGCTTCACCGACCCGCAGCACTTCTTGAACTTCTTCCCGGAACCGCAGGGGCAAGGGTCGTTCCGCCCGACCTTCGCCCGCGGCGGGACGAGAGCATCGAATTCGGCCCAGATCCCCTCCGCCGCTTGGCCCTTGGCCCACTCGTTCAGCGTGAGCACCATGCCGGGGATCAGGTCCGGTGCAATCTCGTCGAGTTCGTCGACGGCTTCGTCGTCCAGACTGGACGTGCCGACATCGATCTCGTGCAGCGCAAGAATCATCGGGATCGTCGCCCGCACCTCTTCGTCGTCGCTCTCCAGCGTGGCTTCCCAAACGTCGGGACGGAGCCGCATGGCGCGCTCGAACCCCGCGATCCATGGCTCCCACATGGTTTCATCGCTGTTCGGGTCGATCCCGAGGATGGCCTCATACTCGGGCGGGTTCAGCGCCAGCCCTTCCGCAACGCGGTTGTAGTGCGCCATCACCGCGTTGATCGTCGCTTGCGCCTGGTCGAGGCTCTCGAAGCTTGGCCCGCCCTCGTCTCCCCACACGACGGGCAGCCACTCGCTCGGCATGACCATCTCCGGGCAGACCAGCAGACCGGCGACGAAGCCGTCGAGCTCGTAGAGGTCAAGGCCGTCGTGCTCGATCGCGAGCGCCCACAGCATGCTCCGGAGCTCGTCGAGCTGTTCATCCGCGTGCGGCATGTGCTTCGCTCCCTCGCCCGACATCGAGCTTGCCGCATCAGCGCGGCGTGCGTCCAGTCCGAGTGGCCGACCCTTTCTAGTGGATTGACCGCGACGAAAGAGTCCCGATTGGGGATTCCCATTGACCTGTTCGCGTGCGAGTCGGGAGCATGCGCACAGGAATATCCATCACCCTTGGCGAGGCTGACCGTCATCGGCTCGAGGCTCTCGTCGCCGACCGCAACGCCCCGCAGAAGCACGTCTGGCGCGCCCGGATCGTACTGCTGACCGCCGCTGGCGTCGGCACGAACACCATCATGTCGGGGACGGGGAAGTCGAAGACCACGGTTTGGCGCTGGCAGGCGCGGTTCATGGCGGAAGGCGTCGAGGGCCTGCTGCGCGACAAGACCCGACCGCCCGGCAGGGTGCCG
>SKOX01000022.1 GCA_007119835.1 Paracoccaceae bacterium | reverse complement strand
CGGCCTCCGCCAGCGCCTCCGACACCCGGCCCATCCGCGTCGACCAGTCAGGCGCATCGCCCCAGCCGCCGTCCACGAGCACGAGGAGCGGCCCGTCGCCGCTCGCCGGCCGCGGGTTCAGCACCGGCTGCGCGAAGGCGAGGATGATGAGCCCGAGCGCCACCATGCGGAGCAGGAGCAGCCACCAGGGCGTCCGCTCCGGCATCCGCTCGGGATCGCGCAGCCCGAGCAGCAGCCGCACCGCGGGAAACGCCACCCTGTCCGGCGACGGCGGCACCGCCCGCAGGAGCCACCACAGCACCGGCAGCGCCACGAGACCGACCAGGAGCCACGGGGTCAGGAACGCGAGCGAACCCATCACGCCCTCACACCCGCGGCCCGATCGCCATGTAGAGCCAGAGCAGCGCCGCCCGCGGGCTCTCGCTCGTGCGGTGGTGCATCACGCGCCAGCCGAGGCGCCGCGCCATCTCGTCGAGCCGCCCGCGCCGCTCGGCCAGCCGCTCGAGATAGGCGGTTCTGAGCGCGCGCGCCCGCTGCGTTTCGAAGTCGAGCGAGCCGGACATGCTCTCGAAGATCACCCGCCCGTCGAAGGGGAAGACCTCCTCGGTCTCGTCGAGCACCTGCACGAAGCAGCCCTTGACGCCCTGGTCGGCCGCCCGGTCGAGCGCCGGGATCACGTCGTCCGGGTCCCCGAGGAAATCGGAGAGGAACACGGCCCTTCCGCCGCGCGCCATCCGCTCGGGCGGCGGCGCGCCGTAATCCGGCCGGCCCTGCCGCGGCGTGGCGAGTTCCATCGCGAGCCGGCTGAGCTGCGCGCGACCGCTGCGCGGCGGCGATGCGCTGGTCCCCATCAGCGACACCCGCTCGCCCGCCTTGATCAGAAGCACCGACAGCGCCAGCGCGATCAGGGCCGCGCGCTCGTGCTTGGAGCGCGGGCTCTCCTGGCCGCGGTAGTCCATCGACCGCGCGTCATCGACCCAGAGCGAGACGGTCTGCGCGCTCTCCCACTCCATCTGCCGGATGAAATGCGAATCCGAGCGTCCCGAGCGGCGCCAGTCGATCTGGCTGATCGCGTCGCCGGGCATCGCCTGGCGGTATTGCCAGAAATCTTCGCCGCTCCCGGGCCTCCGCCGGCCGTGTACGCCCATCGAAACCGTCGCCGCCAGCATTTCGGCTTCGGTCAGCAGCGGCGGCAGCGCGCCCGCGATGTTCTCCGCGTCCCGCCGCAGTGCGACGGCGCCTGCCGCGCCCCCGACCTGGCCCGGTGCGCCTCGCTTCACGCGGCGGCCTCGTGCGCCGTGATGTCCTCGACGAGCCGGTCGATGAGCGCCGCGAGCGTCTGACCCTCGGCGCGCGCCGCGAAGCCGAGCGCCATGCGGTGGATGAGCACCGGTTTTGCCAGCGCCGCCACGTCCTCGATCCCCGGAACCAGACGCCCCTGCATCAGCGCCCGCGCCCGGATCGCCAGCATCAGCGCCTGCGCGGCGCGCGGGCCCGGCCCCCAGCTCACCGCCTGCGTCACCGCCGGATGCGCTTCCGGCGTCCCCGGCCGGGCCGCCCGCACGAGGTCGAGGATCTTCTCCACGACCGCCTCGCCGACCGGCAGACGCCGCACGAGCTTCTGAACCGCCATCAGGCTCCCGGCGTCGAATACGGCCTCGGCCTCGGCCTCATCGACGCCGGTGGTCGCCAGTATGATGTCCCGCTCCGCCGCCCGGTCGGGATAGTCGACGTCGATCTGGAGCAGGAAACGGTCGAGCTGGGCCTCGGGCAGCGGGTAGGTGCCCTCCTGCTCGATCGGGTTCTGGGTCGCAAGCACGTGGAACGGACGCGGCAGGAGCCGCCGCTGGCCGGCCACCGACACCTCCCGCTCCTGCATCGCCTGCAGAAGCGCGGACTGCGTGCGCGGGCTCGCGCGGTTGATCTCGTCGCCCATCAGCAGCTGGCAGAAGATCGGCCCGTCGATGAAGCGGAAGGCCCGCGTGCCGTCGGCGCCGGTCTCGAGCACTTCGGCGCCGAGGATGTCGGCCGGCATCAGGTCCGGCGTGAACTGGATGCGGTGCGCGACAAGGCCGAGCACGGTGCCGAGCGTCTCGACGAGCCGCGTCTTGGCGAGGCCCGGCGCGCCGACGAGCAGCCCGTGGCCGCCGCAGAGGATCGCGATCAGCGTTGCCTCGACGACGCCCTCCTGTCCGATGATCCGGCGCGAGATCATGGAACGGGCATGTTGCAGGCGGGCGCCGGTGGCCTCGATCTCCGCCATGATCTCGCCCGTCTCCGCCCCAGCTTCCTTCATCGTGCCGTCGACCGCCAAGGGACTGCTCCTGTTCCGCTCCGGTTCCTGGATCCGGGCGCCACCGGAATCGGCGCCACCGCGGGCATCTCGGTTCTAGGCCGAGCGGCCGCGCCGTTGCCGAGCGCGCGCCACACGCCTAACTTAGACCTTATGGCGCGGGAGGCACCCGGACAATGCGCGAGGCCGATCACAAACCGGACATTCGCCCGAAGATCGGGCAACCGTCGGGGCCATCCGCCGACGGTTTGGCCGATGCCGCGAGCCGCGCCGCACGCCGCGGACCGCCGCCGGTTCACCTGTGGGACCCGCCCTTCTGCGGCGATCTCGACATCCGCATCGCCCGCGACGGGACCTGGTACTATCTCGGCACGCCCATCGGCCGCCAGCCGCTCGTCAAGCTCTTCGCATCGATCCTGAAGCGCGAGGGACACCGGCATTTCCTCGTCACGCCGGTCGAGAAGGTCGGCATCGCCGTCGACGACGCGCCGTTCGTCGCCGTCGACGTCCGCGCCGACGGCGAGGGCCGCGACCAGACGCTCACCTTCACCACCAATGTCGGCGACGAGGTCAGCGCGGGCGCCGACAATCCGATCCGCGTGACGCTCGATGCGACGACCAGCGAGCCTGCGCCCTACGTCCACGTCCGGCGCGGGCTCGAAGCCCTGATCGACCGCAAGACGTTCTATCGCATCGTTGATCTCGGAAGCGAGCACTCCTTGCAAGGGGTGCGGCATTTCGGCGTCTGGTCGGAAGGTGTCTTCTTTCCCTTCCTCCCGAGCGCCGAGTTGGAACGCCTCTCCGACTGATCCGCGCTGATCGTCACTGTGAAGCGGCGTTCGGGCAATCTTCCCTTGGTGGAAAAGGCCGCGCGGCACGTTTGCCCCGCGCGGCGCTGTCTGCCTGCCGCGCAGGCTACTGGTCGGTCTGCATGCCGCCGGCGTCGGGGCCGGCCACATCCGCCTCGGGGCCCGGCAGCGGCTGCGTCGGCTGCGCGGTCGTGGGCGGAGCGGCAGGCGGCTGAGCCCCGGGCGCAGTCGCCGGACGCTGGATTTCCGGCTGGGCGGTGCCCGGTGCCGGCTGCCCCAGACCCGGCGTCGGCGTCGCGCCGGGCTGTGCACCCGGCCCCGGCTCGCCAAGACCGGGTGTGGGCGTCGCAATGCCCGGCCCCGGCTCGCCAAGGCCAGGCGTGGGCGTCGCAACGCCCGGCGTGGCCTCAACGCCAGGCGCCGGCTCCCCGACGCGCGGCGTAGGCTGCACGCCCGGTGTGGGCTCTGCCATGCCGGGGCTCTCGGGCTGGCCTACCCCGATATCGCCCTCAAGCTGCGCCGCGACATCGCTCAGCCCGAGCGCCTCGAGCGACAGGACGTTAATGAGCCCCGTGGGCTCTATCCCCCGGTCGCGCTGGAACGATTCCATGGCGCTGCGCGACCGCGGCCCCCAGATGCCGTCCACGGGACCTGGATCATGGCCTGCCTGATCCAGCGCCTCCTGAACGCGGCTGATGAGCGCGGGGTCGGCATCGGGCTGCTCGGCCCCGGGCTGCGCCGGCATGGCCTGCTGCTGCGGCTGATCGACGGCATCGGTGGCCGTCCCCGGTGCTGGGGCAGCCTGGGGACGGGGCTGGGCACCCATGGGCGTCGTCTCGCCGGGCATCTGCTGCTGGCCCGCGACCGGATCGGTCGCCGGGATCTCGTCCGCCGTCTGCGCATAAGCGGGCCCAACGAACACGACGAATGCGCCCGCCATGAGCGCGCTCTTCCTTCTGATGTCTAGCATGTATCCTCCATCCTGACGGGTCTGCGCTGACAGGCCCCAACCGATGCCGCCCGCGCAGGGTTCCGCGCGAGCGGCACGACCGGCAGCCGCAACGGCGGACCGTCGCTCGGGTCGACAGGAAACGCCTCCGGGCACCGGCGCCGGATCGGGCAGGCCCCGGGCGGTCGCGGCGCGCGGACGGCCGCTGCAGTCCCGAACCCCCACCACATCGTTTGCTCCCGCCGCGGACCCCGGCTATACCCCGCGCGCCGCTGACCGAGGGACACTTCGATGACCGTCTTCCTGTTTCGCGAGGACGCCTATGCCGCCGGCTGCGAGGCCATCGTCACCGCCGTTCATCCGGAAGGTGTCGAACTCGACCGCACGGTCTTTTACGCCGCCTCGGGCGGCCAGCCCGGCGACACCGGCACGCTGGTTCTCCCCGGCGGGCTCCGGCTGGCCGTGACCGAGGCCATCCATCCTGAAGGCGACCGCGGTCGCGTCCTCCACCGCGTCGACGGCGCGCCGCCCGAGCCTGGCGCGCCCGTCGTGGCCGAGATCGACTGGGACCGCCGCCACCGACTGATGCGCATGCACACGGCGCTCCACCTGCTCTCGGTCGTCCTTCCCTTCCCCGTCACCGGCGGCGCGATCGGGCCCGAGAAGTCGCGGCTCGACTTCGACATGGCGACGCCGCCGGAGGATCTCGCCGCTCTCGAGGCTGAGCTCGCGGCCCACGTCGCCGCCGACTTGGCCGTCTCCGCCGAGTGGGTCTCGGAAGCCGAGCTCGAGGCGCGCCCGGAGATGGTCAAGACGATGAAGGTCAAGCCTCCCGTGGGCCAGGGCCGCGTCCGCCTCATCCGGATCGGCGCGGGCCCGGAGCCGGTCGACCTGCAGCCCTGCGGCGGCACCCATGTCCGCTCGACAGGCGAGATCGGCGCGCTCCGCATCGGCAAGATCGAGAAGAAGGGCCGCGAGAACCGCCGGGTGCACCTCCACCTCGTGTGACCGCCCCTTGCCACCTTGCCTCCGGACGGGGATAGGTTGTCGCATGACCGAGGGACCCGTCACGCTCTACCGTGCCCGCGTCGCCGCCGGCCGCCTCGCCCCGGACCCGGCGCAGCAATTCGCCATCGAGCGGCTCCAGATCCTCG